>JADGPH010000266.1 GCA_017882555.1 Thermoleophilia bacterium | reverse complement strand
AGATGACAATGCACCCGAAGTTTCTGGTCAGTGCCGCAACGACTGCCGTCGTCACGGCAGCCGCCGTATCGATACTCACGCTGGCCGGCCCTGCCGTGAGCTCCCAATCGGCACCGGGCGCCTCGAGTACGCATCAGCCGCAGCCCCAATCGCTCGCCGCAAAGGGCGCCGCCTGCCGCATCACGCAATCGAGATCGATTCCGAGCGCGCAACTGACGAACATTCGCTTCATCAATCACCACAAGGGCACCGTCGGTGTCTATTGGCTCAACTACCAGGGCAATCTCGTCTTCTACAAGACCCTCACGCGCAACGCGCAATTTGTGCAGGCGTCGTTCCGCTCGAACGCCTGGGTCGTGCTCAACGGCTCGTTCAACTGCGTGGGCTACGTCGTCGCATCCGGAGTTCACCAGTACGTCATCAAGTAGACCGCTCACGTCCGCTCGGACCTACGCCACAGTTGACCCGAGTCGGCGCGGAGTGGCCGCGGTCAGCTCCAGCGCAACCCTCGCAACACATCACGCTGCGACGAGTACCCGGTGACCCATCTGGGTGGGATTCCCTCGGCCGAGCAGGCCGCGGCAGATCGCATCGAGGGCGCTATCGTGCACTCACGGCGATCGAGGAAGTGGGCGGGGCATGCGCACGGGACGCTTTGCGATGAGGATCGGACGTTGTACCGCGGCGAGCGTCGTCGTGACGGCGGGCCTTACCATGGCGACCTATCCGCGCTGGAGAAGCTGGTGCCTCACGTGGGGGGCCACCGACAACGAGGTGGGTGGGACCCTCCCTGGCGACGAGCTGTTGATCGATCCGAGCCTTGTCAGCACCCGCGCCGTCTGGGTCGACGCGCCGGCGAGCGCAATTTGGCCGTGGCTCGTCCAGATGGGTCCCGGTCGCGGCGGGGCGTACACCTACGACTGGATTGAGAACCTCTTCGGACTCGACATGCACAGCGCCGACGAGATCCTCCCCCAGTATCAAGACATCGCGATCGGTGAGGGGTGGACCCTCGGGAGTCGCGGACCCTCCCTGCGCGTGGCGGAGCTGGATCCCGAGAGCGCGCTCGTGCTGAGATCAGATGACGGCAACTGGGTCTGGGCCTTCGTGATCATCCCCGATGCGACTGGCAGTCGACTCGTCAGCCGAAACCGGATCGCGACTCCAGGTGCCTCGCGCGTCTCCCGGATCTTGAACACCTACATCATGGAGCCGGGCAGCCTGGTCATGGAGCGCAAGACGCTACTCGGCATCAAGCAGCGAGCCGAGCGCCTGGCCGTGGGTTCGCCCGCCTAGCCGCATCCCGGGCGGTGCGGCCACACACGGGCGCTCCCCATGGTACGACGTTGGCATCCGGGGCTCCCCAGCGGGGCGACCCCAACAGCGGCCTGAACGATCACCGTTGCGAGGTCTCGAGCGACATTTCGCGGCCGGCGCGCCGGCGATGACCTGCACTCGTCGGGCAACCGCCGCCGGCAGGCAGGAGTGCCGACAAATCGACAAATGGGCGAGACCGGCAGCGCCTCGGATGCCGAAGTGGGCACGCTCATGTGCTCACCTCGGCATCCGAGAGGCCTCCGCACGAAGCGGAGCCAGCTCCGGTCGTTGCGGCGTGAGCGGCTAGACCGCGCGGGCACTTGCCAGGATGTGCTCGGCGCTGAGGTCGGTGCCGTGCTCATCCTTGGCGTGCTGTTGAACTTTGCGAACCAGGTCCTCGTCATTCTCGGCCCGCACCGTCTCTCCGCACGGTGGGCAGGTGACTTCCTTTGCCATCGCTATCTCCGGTGATTGGTGGGTGGCGGCACCGGCCCAGGCCATATTCCGGCTCGGAGGTCGGCGCGCCCGAGTATCCGCCCGCCGTTCGCGCCATGTCAAGGCCATCGCGGGAGGGGGTTACGACCACGGCTGTATCTGTTCGAACGCCCACATCTGCCCATGGGCGACAACGGTCCTGAGCGGATGTGCTCGGCGCCGAGCGAGGATGCGATGCGGCCCCGCCGTCGTTGCCTGCGCAGGCAGCCCAAGTCCCGGCGCAGGCAAAGGGCCACTCCCGCCGATTCGGGCCCGAGTCGGGGCAGGGCGCGCGTGTCCGGCACGTGGATCGCAACGCGTCTTAACAAGCCCCCCCGCACCGCGGTGTCCAGCCGAACGCGGGCGTGTCATCCTCCAGTCGCGGGGTCGCCCTCCGCGCGCACGCCAGGTGGCACCGAGCACATCCTTGGCTCATGTGTCGATTCGGGGGGGCGACGTTCGTCGCTGTGGTAGAGGGCCGGGGCGGTACCGGTCCGCACCGAGAGGAGCGCGTCATCAAGCAATACCTGCTTTCAGTCCATATGGTCGAGGGGCAGGAGCCTCCGACGCCCGAAGCCATGACACGGATCTACGCGGACGTGGGCGTGTTCAACGACGAGCTCCAGGCGAGTGACGCCTGGGTGTTCGCCGGAGGACTTCACCCGCCGGACACCGCCACGGTCGTGTGGAACCAGGCCGGCGAGGTACTCATCACCGACGGCCCGTTTGCCGAGACAAAGGAGCAACTCGGCGGCTTTTGGATCATCACGGCAGCCGACCTGGACGCGGCGCTCGCCTGGGCAGCAAAGGGGTCCCGGGCATGTCGGAATCCCGTGGAGGTCCGTCCGTTCCAAGAGGCACCCACCGACTAGGCCACAGATGGTCTCGTCCCAGGAGATCGAGCGTGTGTTCCGGCAGGAGTACGGCCGATGCGTGGCCACCCTGAGCCGCTTCCTCGGCGACCTCGACCTCGCCGAGGAGGCGGTCCAGGACGCGTTCACGATCGCGGCTGCCCGCTGGCCTGAGACCGGGCTCCCGCCAAACCCGGGCGCGTGGATCACTGTCACGGCACGCAACCGCGGCATCGACCGAATTCGACGTGAAGCAACTCGCGACGACCGCCAGGCGCAAGCCGGTGCGCTGTACGACAGTGAGGCTCCCTCCAATTCGGATGGTCCGGTGGCCGATGACCGACTCCGGCTGATCTTCACCTGTTGCCACCCCGCGTTGGGACGAGGCGCCCAGGTCGCGCTGACGCTGCGGCTCCTTGGAGGGCTGCGCACCCCTGAGGTCGCGCGCGCCTTCCTCGTCCCAGAGCCAACGATGGCCCAGCGCATTGTGCGCGCCAAGCGAAAAATCCGGGATGCCGGGGTCCCCTACCGGGTTCCCAGTGAGGCCGACCTGCCTGACCGGCTCAACGCGGTGCTGGATGTCATCTACCTCGTCTTCAACGAGGGATACACCGCATCCGGAGGTGATGGTCTGATGCGGGAAGACCTCTGCGCCGAGGCGCTTCGACTGGCGCGCGTCCTGGTGGAGTTGATGCCCGACGAGCCCGAAGCATGGGGGCTTCTCGCGCTGATTGTGCTCACGCACTCGCGTCGCCCAGCACGGACGGGTCATGATGGATCACTCGTCCTGCTCGCCGACCAGGACCGGACGCTCTGGGATGCGGGGCTGATCGACGAAGGACAGACGCTGGTGCGTACATGCCTACGGCGCGGGATGCCGGGTCGGTATCAGGTCCAAGCCGCCATCAATGCGGTCCACAGCGACGCACCGAGCGCTGGCCAGACGGACTGGGGTCAGATCGTGAGACTCTACGATCAGCTGCTCGTGCACTCCGCCTCGCCGGTCGTCGCCCTCAACCGGGCGGTGGCAGTGGCCGAAGTCGACGGTGCCGAGACAGCATTGGCCGTCGTCGACGGCCTCGACCTCGACGGCTACTACCTCTTTCACGCGACACGGGCCGATCTGCTCCGGCGACTCGGCCGCGACGCCGACGCGCGCGGCGCCTACGCCGCGGCACTGCGGCTCACTGCCAACCCCGCCGAGCGATCGTTCCTGTCACAGCGGATCGGGGCGACCTGAGGGTCACAATCACATCGCGATGTTGCACGACCGTCATCGCACGAGCGCGCGGCACCCCCCATCGGGCGGTGCGTGGCGCGAAGGCCTTCGCCGGACGTTCCCACCCCGGAGCCGCTTCGCATGTCGATCTTCCCGGAATCCATTCGTTGCGATGATGAGATATGGGTGCGATACCCATACGCACACAGGAGGCGCGCGAGATGAACCACTATCTGCTGAGCATCTACCAGCCGGACGGCGATCCCCCACCATCAGTGGACATGGAGCGCATCATGCGCGAGGTCAATGCCGTCAACCAGGAGATGAAGGCCGCGGGTGCATGGGTGTTCTCGGACGGACTCTGTCCGCCGAGCATGGCCGTCGTCGTGCGGGTGCACGATCACGAGGCTCTCATCACCGACGGGCCGTATCTCGAGAGCAAAGAGCACGTCGGCGGGTTCTATCTCATCCGTGCCGAGGATCGCACGGCCGCGATTGCCTGGGGCCGCAAGGTCGCGAATGCGACCACGCTCCCGATCGAGATCCGACCGATCCAGGGCCACGCCGAGGGTCGATAGCGATGGGCGTGCAATGCCACGTACTTCGACAACACGATGCGGCGGCGCGGCGGCGCTCTCGTGGGGGGGCGAGCGTCACGTCGGATGACTGCACCGCGACAGGTTGGTTCGGAGATCCCGAGGCCCGACCGGAGCGAGGTCGGCGTCTCCCATGGCCACTGCGCGTGGTCGAGGCGTGACCCATGCCCTGATCAACGGACTGGCGACTCGCGTGAGTCGCCAGTCCGGAGTCAGTTCAGGCCTTTTCGGAAGGGAGGCGCAGCTTCCCCATCCCGTGGAGGAACCCGAGAATCGACAAGATCAACAGAAGGCCAGCACCGACGAAGGCGACGAGTGCCGACCACCCAGCGATGGTCGCGATGGTCCCGAACGCATATGCGTTCAGCAACAGTCCTCGCAGAGTCGTCCCCTTGAAGACGGTGGCGACGAGGTCTGCAAGCTTGGTGTTTGTCGGGTCGGCCCTCGATTTCGACGACAACTGTGCGTAGGTCTGGCCACCGGACATGGCGTTCATGTCACCCAGGATTTGGATGTCCGCGTAGTCCTTGGCCTGTTGTCCGGTCAGCACCTGCTGGCCTGCCTCACTGGCCAGCTGCGGCCAACGAGCGGGCTTTGGAAAGAAGATCTGCTGTGACGCCATCTGACTGTGCACTTGATCGTTGGTGTAACTATTGGCCCAAAGAGCAAGGCCCCCGCCGATAAGAAGCCCAACAACAGCAACAATGCCCATCCAACTTACGAGAAAATCGATGAATTTCCGTGAAGGATTCACTGGCCCTCCTTGTGATTGGTGCGCTCGACCGCCGCAGCTCGCTGGCGATCTTCCCCGCATCTTCTTCCGTCGGAGGGCTCGCGTCCAATACGTGTTTCGGGCTTATGCGATAGTCTATAGCTATGGGTGTCGCGCTCCAGCAGCTCGGCTATTTCGTCGCGGTCGCCGAACACGGCAACCTCACCCGGGCAGCGGCGGCGTTGCATCTCGCCCAGCCGTCCTTGAGCACGCAACTGAAGCGGCTCGAACAGGAGCTCGGGACACCACTGTTTGAGCGGGTGCCGCGAGGCGTCGCACTCACCCAAGCGGGCGCGGCGCTGCTGCCGCTCGCCCGGCAAGTGCTCTCGGATGTCGAGCAAGTCCGGAGGGCCGCCAACGAACTCACGAGCCCGGAGGGTGGCACCCTCCGGGTCGGCGCCACCCCATCACTCGGCACCGTCTTGTTACCGGCCGCGCTGACCGCGTTCCACGTCCGGTATCCGCGGGTAGCGCTGGAGTTCGCCGAAGCCGGGTCCGAGGATCTCGTGGCGCGTCTCGAGGCGGATCAGCTCGACCTGGCCCTGGTCATCCTGCCCGTGCGCCACCGCGTGATCGAGACGGTGCCCCTTGCCGAGGAGGACCTCGTCCTGGCGATCGGGGCGGGCCATCAGTTCGCGGCGCGTCGCCGCATTCGCATCAGGGAACTCGAAGGCGTCCCACTGGTGATTCCACGCGAGGGCTACAACCTGCGCACTACCCTGTTCGCCGCGTGCCGTCACACGGGCTTCGAACCCACCGTCGTCTGTGATGGGGGCGAACTCGGCGGCGTACTCGCACTGGTCGCCAGGGGGCTCGGAGCTGCCCTTGTCCCGAGCATTGTCGCCAGCCACGAGGCCGGCCTGCACATCGTTCGCGTCGACCAACCGCGCCTGGTGAGGACGATCGGTCTGGCCCAACGGGCCGGTGCGTTGGGCCCGCCCTCGGCGAAGGCGTTCGCCGCCGAGGTATTCACGCTGCTGCACGATGCAGGCTGGCCAGGCGTGCGACCCGCAGGACTGCGCCTCGCGACCGGCACCGACGCCAACGTCTGGGGTGCGCAAGTCCGACGCTCCTCCTCGGCACACACCTCGCCGGCATCTCCCTCGACCCGCCCATGACGACGTGGGCGTCACACATCGACCCGCCGAGAGGCGCGCGAGGGCAAGGACGAGTACCCTGATGGCGGCTGAGCGTGCCACGCTGAGCAAGGAACACTCGAGGCCGTCATCTCGGAATCATCCGAGGAGGTTCATATGGACTCCTGCAAACACATTGCGCTGATCGCCCACGACAACCGCAAGTTGGACCTACTCGACTGGGTGCGCTTCAACCGCGCGACCCTTGCACAACATGAGCTCTACGCCACGGGCACCACCGGGGGGCTCGTTGAGCGCGAACTCGGTCTTCCGGTCAAGCGCTTCCTCAGCGGGCCACTTGGCGGGGACCAGCAGGTCGGCGCGGGGATCGCGGAGGGTCGCTTGGACGTCGTGTTCTTCTTCTGGGACCCACTCGAGCCGCAGGCGCACGATGTCGACGTGAAGGCGTTGCTCCGCGTCGCCGTGGTACACAACTGTCCGATTGCCTGCAATCGTGCCACGGCCGACTTCTTGCTCTCCAGCCCGCTCATGCGCGAGCAGTACGAGCAGACCGACACATCGGAGACGCAGGACACACCGGCGATCCTGCGCGCCTAGT
>JADGPH010000265.1 GCA_017882555.1 Thermoleophilia bacterium | reverse complement strand
TGCAGGTGGAATGTTGAGTTCTGTACAACGCATGCGCCAGAGAGGACTTGAACCTCCACGACCCTAGGGGTCACAAGGCCCTCAACCTTGCGCGTCTACCAATTCCGCCACTGGCGCGTAGCGTCGCAGAGGATACCGACTGCGGACGGTTGGGTGGGGGCGGACGTGCGATAGAAACGTTGGACCCCGCCTGATACGGTCCAATAGGAACACCTGTTCGCTGCCCGGGCACCGCGTGAGAGAGGACCCGATGGAAAAGCTGAGCGGCCGTCAAGCCGAGATCATGGACTTCATCTCGCTGCACTGCGATCAGGCGGGCTATCCGCCCACCGTGCGAGAGATCGGCACCGCCGTCGGCCTCGCATCGCCATCAACCGTGCATGCGCATCTGTCGAAACTGGCCGATGGTGGGTATCTCCGGCGTGATCCGTCCAAGCCTCGCGCAATGCATGTCAGTCGTCCGCGCTCGACGGCTCGCCACGCTGCGCTTCCCGACGCGAGCTCGGTGGGGGCCCTCCCGCTCGTCGGTGCAGTCGCTGCAGGTCTGCCGCGTCTGGCCGAGGAGCAGGTCGAGGACTGGGTCCAGACCCCATTTGCGGCGGACTTCTTGCTGCGCGTGATCGGTGAGTCGATGCGGGACGCCGGGATCTTCGATGGGGACCTTGTCGCGGTGCGGCGCCAGCAGACGGCCGAAAACGGTCAGATCATCGTGGCCATGATTGGCGACGAGGCGACCGTCAAGCGTTTCGAGCGCCACGATGACCACGTGCTGTTGATTCCGGAGAACCCCGACTTTGCTCCCATCGAGGTGCGGGAAGAGCTTCACGTCGCCGGTCGAGTCGTCGGCGTCTTGCGCAATCTCTAGTGGGCCTGTGCCGATGGCCACGGTCGCGCTAGACTCGCCGATCGCGAGCTAGGCAGCTGCGGACCGCGAAGTGCGGTTCGAGGAAAGTCCGGACACCGCAGAGCAGGGTGCTGGTTAACGGCCAGCGAGGGAAACCTTAGGGAAAGTGCCACAGAAACGAAACAGCCTCGGACGTTGTCCGCGGTAACGGTGAAACGGTGCGGTAAGAGCGCACCAGCGGCCTGGTGACAGGTCGGCTGGGTAAACCCCACTTGGTGCAAGACCAAACCGGAGCGTCACGGGTTGCTCGCCCAGCTCCAGGTCGGTCGCTTGAGGCGTCTGGCAACAGGCGTCCCAGATGGATGGCTGCCCACGACAGAATCCGGCTTATCGGCTCGCTACGGAACGACCCCCGGATCTCCGGGGGTCGTTCTAGTTGTCCTGCGAGGTGTGCGTCGGCGTGGACCTCGTAGCGGAGGTCGCCACCGGCGCGACCACACCCAGCTGAAGCCCCTTCAGGCTGGCTGCCACCACATGCTCGGTCACGGCGAGGAGTGTGGGAATGGCCAGCGGCTCGGCGATCAACCGATGATCGACGGCGTCTTGGGCCTCGATGGCGATCGCCATGGCGACCCGGGTCAGCTGCAGCTGGCTGACGGCCAGGCCGTCGTGTCGGGTGCCGTCACGGAAGCCTGCGAGCTCGGCCCGCCCGACAGATTTGGTGACGCTGCCGTTCTCGAGGGCTGCGGTAATGATGCGCAGAAACCGTGTCGCCGAGCGCCGCACGGCAGGATCACTTGGTCGTGGCGCCCAGGTTGCCACGTTGTCGCTATAGCCGGCGAGGATGCGTTCAAGGATGGCCTCGGTGCGGCCGTTGAGTTCCCGGGCGAGCGAAGGGCAGGGGGGCACGTCTTGTGTGACGCGAGCGACGCCGGCAATCGGCGCAGGCATCGTGGCGCCGCGTGCGGCGAGCCAGCCGCGAAGTTCGGTGATGTCGAAGCGGCGATGTCCTCCGACGGTACGATGCGAGGGCAGCAATCCATTGTCGGCCCAACCGCGAACAGTCGCGACACTAACCCCGATGAGTGCTGCTGCTTCGCTCGCAGTCAGCGTGCGCGAGAGTTCGCGCGCCCGGCCCCGTTGTGCCATGTCCAATCTCCTCGGACTGCCGACGGCAGATCCGTCACGATATGTGATCCTCGAGCTGTCTGTCCTGGAATGGATCGCCTCCGAAGAAACATAGTAAGTCGTATACCGCATCCTGCGACGTCGACGGCGTCTCGGTCGCGCGAGGGGCATTCCTCGCGGCGCAAACAGCGTCGAAATCAGGCGTCGGAGACCTCCGCTGAGGCGATCAGCCGCTTTTCCATGAGGAGCGCCCCGGGAGATCCAAAGACCAGGCGACCGACGCGCCAGGTGCGTCTGGCGCGCTCGGAGAATCCCAGGTCGGCATAGAGCGCCCGCGCCGGTGCATTGTCGTGGGTGACCCACAGGGTCAGCCGCGTCTTTCCCAAAGCGGTTGCGTGGACATCGAGCTGACCCATGAGCGTCGCAGCGACCCCCTGGCGACGGGCGTGGGCAGCGACGGCGAGCTCGCCGATATAGGCCTCATCGTCCTCGAGCGGCCCGTGCGCCAGAATCGACAACGCGGACAATGCCCAAATTGTGCGGGTCCATCCGATGATCTGTGACAGGCGCTGCGCGAGCCCGACGGCGGGAGCATCCTCGGCGGTGGCGAGGTGTGCTGCCGCGATGATGCTCCCGCCGCGTTCGGCGACCCAATACCCGTGGGGCGGCGTGCGCAGTTCGTCCCGAATGACATTTGTGAGCGCTGCGGCGGCGCGCCGTCCGAGGGTCGGTCGGTACTTGGCTTCTAAGGCGCTCGCAAGCAGCACGCCGACCGCTTCGGCATCCGCATACGTGGCGGGCCGGATCACCGTCGTGATCGATTGCCGGCCCGGAGTGGGTGCGGACACGTTATGTTCGTCGGAGATTCTCGTCATAAGGAGACACCGCAATGACTCGACTCACTGCCGGAATACCCGCGCCCGACATTCGTCTGAATGCTGACAACGGGTCAACCGTGGTGTTGAGCGATTTTCGCGGACAGCGCGTGGTGCTCTATTTCTACCCGAAAGACGACACCAGCGGGTGCACAACCCAAGCGTGTGAGTTTCGTGATCAGCAGACCGACTTCGATGCTACGGGTGCCAAGATCATCGGGGTGAGCCCCGACACCGTCGCGCGCCACGTCAAGTTCCGCGATAAGTACGGGTTATCGTTCACGCTGCTCTCTGATCCCGATCACGCGGCGGCGGACGCTTACGGGGTCTGGGTCGAGAAATCCATGTACGGGCGGAAGTACATGGGGATCGAGCGGAGCACGTTCGTGATTGGGGCCGACGGGGTGCTCGAACACGCGCTGTACAAGGTCAAGCCGGCCGGCCATGCCCGCTCGGTCTTAGAGCTCTTGGCCAGGCAATAGCCGGTTGGAACGCCCGAACTGGCATGGTCGTGCGCGGTGGTCTCGGGGCCAGGGGTGCCCGGGTGCGCCTGTTAGCGTGGGCGTACTCACGCCAACGCGAAAGGGGACAATGATGGCCTGGGATGACGTGTCGCGGTGGCAGCCGGTCGATTTGTATGCGGCTTTTCGGATGGGCGACGCCGTGCAACCGGTCGACGTTCGCGAGGTGGGATATCGGGACTCGCCCGACCAAGTTCGTCGCGCGCTTCGGATCGATCCGCAGGAGTTTGAATCACAAATCGCCGGGCTTCCCGACGATCGCGAGCTGATCTTCTACTGCGATCGTCCGGGGGAGGCCACGAGCATGAAGATTGCGCTTTGGGCCTTCGACAACGGGAAGTCCCGGGTCGGGGTCGTTGTTGGCGGGTGGGATGCATGGGTGGCGGCTGGCTATCCGGTCGAGCCAAAGGTCGCCGCGTAGGACGCTGCTGCTTACTCTTTGGTTGCTGCCGGGGGTGACACGACGGGCTTGAGGCCGTAGGTCGTCTCGAGCCATTCCGGCAGCAAGTGTGCGAGCGCGCGGATCAGGAGTTCGCGTTCGGCGATCGCGACGCGTGCCGCAACTTCGAGCACCAGCTTGCCTTCGTTGCTGCGGACGCCACCCACGCCTTCCACGGTCTCGGCGGCTTCCTTGCGGGCGTACACCATGCCGCGAGACGCCCAATTCCATCGCTCTCGGGTCCAGTCGATCAAGTTCTTCTCGAGCGCTGTTGGGTCATATCCAAACAGGGCTCGCTGGAGATCGCTCAGGGTGGGGTCGGCTTCGCGCATGGTCACCTCAAAGATGTGGTCGCAACGGCCAGAGAAGTCTAGCCCGTGGGGCGACGTGGCTTGTGCAGAGTGGCACACTGTGAGCTGCCGCGTTGATGACCAGCGTGTGCGTCTGACGAGGTGACGAATGCGGACGTTTATCCTGCTGTCCACACTCAGCCCACAGGGCGTGCAGACCTTGCGCGCGACCCCGGAGCGCCTCCTAGAGGTGAACCGTGAGGTTGAGGCACTTGGCGGGCGCGTGCTCGACCAATGGGCGGTACTGGGTGCCTACGACTTCTTGAGTGTCGTCGAGGCCCCCGACTCGGCGGCGATCACCAAGATCACCCTGGAACTCTCCGCCCGGGGGAGCGCACACTTCGAGACCCTCCCGGCCCTGGATGTGGATGAGCTCATTGATCTAATGGCCGGGTTCGCCGAACCGCCCGAGGTTGTGGGCTAGACCCGCCGCCAGGTGCCGTTGTGGCACAGGGGGCACGGCGGAAGAACGAGCACGCCGTCGTTTTCGCTCGGGGACACCACGAGAAGGTCGCACGCGTCACAGCGGAACTGACCCGTCACCGCGTCGCCAATCTCGTATCGCTCGTCTGTGG
>JADGPH010000264.1 GCA_017882555.1 Thermoleophilia bacterium | reverse complement strand
CTTTGGTGCGGGCCAGGACTCGGGTCAGCAGGATGACGACTCGGACCTGGTCGAGGCCGGCCGAGTCCTTGATGAGTTCCATGGTTTCCCCGAGCTGGTCGATGTCGCCGGTCGTTGGCTGTACGGGAACGATGACGATTCCGCCGCTGGCGGCGGTGGCGGCGGCACGGATCGCGGAGCTGATGACCAGGCGGCCCAGCTTCGCGCCGCCTGGCGGTCCCACCTGCGCGAACGCACCTCCACGCCCTGCGGCGGTGTGTCGATGACGACGTCGTCCGACGGGTCGGCCAGCAGGTGCCCGATCTGGGTGTGAATGGTTCTGGTCGGACATGGCCACTGTGAGGAATTGTGGCTCGGTCTTCTCGGCCCAGCTCAGGGCCGATCCCTGGGCGTCTGCGTCGACCAGGGTGACTTTCCTGCCGCGCTGGTCGAGCCCTGCGGCGAGAAACATGCTGGTGGTGGTCTTGCCGGGGCCACCCTTGAGATTGGCGACGGTATAGATCATGAAACCCCGCGGCTCCTCGGCGCCGGATCGTTGGGTGTCTCTTTCGGGTGCATTTCGACCCCGTTGGGGCCTGCCAGATCTTGCAGGCGGCATAGACCCCGGCCCTTCACCACCACCCCGGCGTCACCTTTCACCCCTGAACCACCAGGGAAGTGTGACCTCCTTCACCGCTGGCGGACGGGGCATCGTGCCACCGCTGTCAAGCCACCCCCCTCTGAGCGTGGCCTGGTCCTTGTCCCGCTGCTGTGTCGTTGGCCGTACCTTTCGAGGTGTCTCTGTGACCGCTGATTACTCGGTGGCAAGATCAACACCGGCAGCGCGCAAGGGGGACTGCCGCTTCGTCACCGACGCGGAGTCATCGAAGCTATGGGACGACCTGTCGCGAGAGATCGCCGACCTGGTCGACCAGGGCATGATCATCGACACGCCCAACGAACTTGTGACAGCTCATCAATCACGGCGGCCACGTACTCCCGCGCAGGGTGTGCGTGGCCGTTCCATTCCCCCGACCGGCGGGCTGCCCGTCTGATCGTGCACCGACCTCAGCGCGGCCAGGATCTCCGCCTGGTCCGCCGCGCTGAACCGCGCGAACTCCGCGGCGCTGTCCGTGTTGTCCGTCATGCCCCTCCCACGGTAGGCCGTCCAGGATCTACAGCAGTGGTAGCGATCGTGATCCCGTGACACGAAAGGTGTTCCCAGTATGGTCTAGACCATGTGGGAGTTCCTGGCCTGGTGCGACGCGGAAGGCCGCCGCGCCCGATTCGCCGTTGAGAACGGTTCCCGCGCGTCGCCGTCTTGCGAACGGTGCGGGCAATCTGCTGATCGCCCGGGACCGCGACCACGCAGCCCACACTCCGCTGACTTCGCCTTCCTCCGCGACCTGGACGACACCACCTGACCCTGCGCCCACGCGAAGGCCCGCGACGCCGTCAACACCGCAATGGACTCCGCAACCGCGCTCGCCGCGCTGGAGGACCTGCTGCGCTCCGAGGGTCGCGGACGTCCATCGCCCGGCAGGGAAGGGAAGGGCGCCAGCGCGTACGACCACGAGGGGCGACGTCATCGAGTACCGGTACGTGCTGGATGGCTGGATGGCGGAGGTTACCTATCACCCACCGTGACTGTGTGACTGTTTGTCATGAAGCTCCTGAAGCGCGGTCTTGTACCTCCCGGCGTAGACTTGTGTCACGGCGTGGGGACACGTTCGCGAAGATGTAAAGCATCTGATTACTCCAGATGTGTCCGGGTACCGCAGTTGGAGTAATGCACGCACAAGGTGCCTGGTTTAGTCAGGACGGCGGCCCGCTTACTCAGCGTAGTCGGCTCGGCCCCCGGAGGAACAGGTCAATGCTGATGGAGGCTGAAATGGTAACTACAAATGCGGCAGGCCGACGCCAATTGCCAATGCGGAGGATCGCCTCAGACGGGGTTCGTTTCGTAAGGATCCTGACAGGGATCAGCACCAATTACACCGAAGAAGACGAGCGCAGAGCGGTAAACGCTCAAATGAGGAACCACGGAGCTCAGTCCTTCAGCTACATCAGGTCTGCGGAGAGCGCTCCATCTGACACTCCTTGTGCTCCATCTGACACTCCCTGGTAGCACATGCGGTTAATGTGAGGGTCTCTCTGAATTATATATGAGGGTCTCTCTGATTGGTATAACATATCAAGGGGGACGTATACGTATGCCAGGGCTCTCGGCTGCCAACGTTAATGACGAGCTACTAGCGCAGGGTCACCGAATGTATGCCCTGTATAAGGACAACCGTTGGCGCGCGCGCAGGATCGAGACGATTCGCCTCAGTAGCTCTCACGAGGCCGTAAGGTCGGTGACTCTTGATGTCGACACGGGACTGGTCGCGACAATCGTTGGCTCGACCTTTGATGGGGAGCGTCAGCCAATCCCGCTCAGCATCATCCCAAAGCTATTGGGCTTGGACCTTGATGCCAGGAACGATGTCGGTAACGCGGTCCCGCTGCTAACCAGCGATGTCAACTCTCGATTAAGCACGGCGGCGGTGCTCGCCTGTTTAGAAAACCACAACGCCTGTCGAGCCGATTTCTCTGACAGCATAGTTGGAACAATTTACAAGCTAGTCTCAACGCTTCCGATCAAGGATCAGGCGACTGCTCTTGCCAAGGATGCCACAGCCAGGTGGAATAGCACAGGGCAATTCGATGACTCCTTCTCACTAAAGATCTTCAGCTCTGATGGGCACGAGGTCCAACCTGATAACGTGCCGATGCAACAGCGCGACACGGATTCTGAGCGGTGGGAAAGTTGGCTGCGCGAGCCGGAGGTTTTCAAGCTCTTGAGGGAGCTGTCCCTCGGTTTCTTGCCGCTAGTAGAGGTCGAGCTCGATCGCCGTGTCCACATACTACAGTATAAGTATTGCGAAATTCAAGTGTTCGGCAAGGACCCGATGTGGGACGCACGGTGGCTTTGGAAGCGAAGCGCAAGAATGCTACCCGCACGCGGGAATAGAAGCGTAATAATAATACCCGCACGCGCTATCCGACTGTCGGTTAGAACACATACGATAGTCGAGGCGCCGCCCGGCCTAATCATAGCGAGTGCGGCACTGCATAGAGAGGACTCCTCTGGCAGAAACTGGGGTCTCGGACAATACAGGTATAACGTGTCCGCCGATAGGGCCGTATTCTATGCCTCGGGTATCCCTGAAGGTAGTTACGTGATGAGCGTGAGCCTGAGACCAAGCCCCGCAGGCTTACTGACACAGGCTCGGTATCTTGTTCTTGCGAGCGCGATTCTCCTGACACTAGGGGGAATCGCAGAGCTTAGTGCAGGCAGGAGTTTGGATTCAAACGTTGAGGCGTCAGTGATCCTGCTCGTGCTGTTGCCGACGATCCTTATGGCGTTCTTGTGGAGGGAGGGCGAGCACGAAGCCCTAAGTCAGTTGCTCAGGCGGCCACGGTTGTGTGTAGCGGCAGTAGTCGGGTTTAACATGCTGTGTGGCATTGTCCTCGCGGGGGCACTTCCACCCGCGTTTGTGGGGTGTGTATGGCTCGTGTCCGGTCTTGGCTCTGGCGCCATATTCGTGTGGCTCACTTACCAGAGTCAGGTTTCGAAGAACCTAATTGCCGATCACTCAGCGCATTGGGCGGACTCGCCTGATATCACGTCTATGTCACTGACAAATGCGGCATCGACTCGCAGCGGGTCATCAGCGTGAGGCATCGGGGGCCTTTCCTCCGCTACTTAGTCTAAGGGCTCCATGTCGAGTTGGGATGGTGAATCTGAGCTGCTGGCACTCAACAATCGTTTCGGGTACTCGCAAGCCATGTTGGACGACGTCGACCTCGTCGGCAGCTCTGTCATGCGACTCTCGTCCACGCCCAGCGGGCTGGCTCGGGTCGTCGCGGACTGGGTCACGAACAAAACCGAATGTTCGGTCGGCGCCGCGTTGGATCTGGAGTCACTGGACCCGCGTGGGACACTTTGTAGCCAAGATCGACAGCTCTGGGACACCGCGCTCGAGAACGTTCAGGTCTCAGTCGATTTCCTTCTCCACCCTGAAATCATCAGCCATCTGCGGGACATACTCACCGACACCGACAACCTCTACCGGCGTACCCGAAACGCGCTCGACAGCCCGCTGGGACCAGACGGCCCGTTGCTACTCAACGCGATCCGGGCAGCCGGCCCCGGGGGGTACAGCCGCGTCCTGACATTCGGTCAGTGGGAAGACCAGTTGTGACCCACTTTGCACTGGTCCGGACACCTGAGCGTGAACGCAGCGGTCACGAAAGTAACCGGAATAACCGTTCGTGGCAGCCAGCTGGATCAAGTCCATTCTAGGTAGCTGCCATTGATCGGATCCGATGGCACGGATGTCGACCAACGACGGACTCGGGGGACAGGCGAAAGCAGCGGGCCCGAGGCAAGCACTTGGGCGACAGGTCGCCTCACGAGGGGGGTTTGTGCATCGTTCCGGCGAACAGATCGTGCTCAGTCCGACTGACCTGACAAAGCACGTGGCCTGCACACACATCACGACTCTGGATGCCGCCGTCGCGGACTCGGCGCTGGAGGCGCCGACGGCGCATGATGACGAGCTCGATTTGATCATCGGGATGGGTCTCGCGCACGAGGCCTCCTACCTGGACGTGCTGCGCGCGGAGGGACGGTCGATCGTCGAGGTTCCGAGTGTTACCGGTGCGGGGAATCGCGCCTGGGCGGAGCGGCAGACCGTCGACGCGATGCGCGCCGGCGTCGACGTGGTCTACCAGGGCGCCTTCTTCGACCGCGGGTGGGGCGGACAGGCCGACTTCCTCCTGCGGGTCGACATGCCGTCCGACCTGGGCGCGTGGTCCTACGAGGTGGCAGACACGAAACTCGCCCGCCACCTCAAGGTCGCTGCGCTATTGCAGATGGCGGTGTACGCCGAGCGACTCGGTGAACTACAGGGCGTCCCACCGGCCACCATCTCCGTGATCACCGGTGATGGTGAATGCCATCCCTGGCGCCTGGTGGACGTGGCCGCCTACGCGCGCCGGGTCCGAGCCCGACTTCGGTTGTTTCTGGCCGACCCACCCCCGACGGACGCGGTGCCGGTGTCGCAGTGCGGGCAGTGCCGGTGGTTGGCCCGCTGCGCCGGTGGCTGGCGGCGCAGCGACGACCTGTCGCTGGTCGCGTTCATGCGCCGAGACCACCGGGAGGCGCTCCGCGAGCATGGCATCTCAACGGTCGCGGCACTCGCGGCTACCCTTCCTGAGGACCTACCGGCCAGCATTGGGAAGGCGTCGCGAGAGCGTTTGGTTCAGCAAGCCACCGAGCAGATGCGTGAACGGAATACCGGCCATCCGTCCTACCTGCTGCTGCCGCCCGCAGACCGCGCCGGTCTGCTCCGTCTGCCGCCGCCGAGCCCCGGCGATCTATACCTGGACTTCGAGGGCGACCCGTACGCCGAGGGCGGGGAAGGCCGCGAGTACCTCGCCGGCATTGGAAACCGGGCGGGCGGCTTCACAGCGTTGTGGGCCCACAACCGATCCCAGGAACGGCAGCTCACGGCGAATCTCGTCGACCTGCTCGCTCAGCGGTGGCGTACCCACCCGGATATGCACATCTACCACTACGCACCGTACGAGACGGCGGCCCTCAAGCGGCTGACGGCCCGGCACGGTGTCCGGGAGTTCGAACTGGACCAGCTGCTGCGCGGCGGACGTTTCGTCGACCTCTATGCGGTGGTACGGCAAGGGATGCGCATCAGCAAGCCGTCCTACTCCATCAAGAAACTCGAGGCGTTCTACTGGGACGCCGAGCGGAACAAGAACGAGGACGTCGCCGACGCGATGGCCAGCGTGATCGCCTACGAGCGCTGGCTGGTGCAGCGCGACGACGCGACGCTGGGGCAGATCGAGGCCTACAACCAAGACGACGTCCGGTCCACCCACGATCTCCAGGACTGGCTGGAAGATCGTCGCACCGAGTTGG
>JADGPH010000263.1 GCA_017882555.1 Thermoleophilia bacterium | reverse complement strand
TCGGTGCCGGTCGCGGCCGCCGGTTGCTATGTCCCCGGGGGTCGGGCGGCGTATCCATCCAGCCTGGTGATGGCTGTGGTTCCGGCTCAGGTGGCGGGGGTGGAGCGAATCGCCGTCGCGAGCCCTCCTGGATCCGATGGCGCGCCGTCTGATCTCGTGCTGGCCACGGCGGCGCTCCTGAGCGTGGACGAGGTCTACGCGGTCGGCGGGGCGGCGGCGATTGCCGCCTTTGCCTATGGGACACCGACGATCGAGCCGGTGTCGGTGATCACCGGACCCGGAAGTTCGTGGGTCCAAGAAGCCAAGCGCCAGGTCACCGGCCAGGTCGGCATTGACGGGTTTGCCGGCCCGAGTGAGGTCATGATCATTGCCGACGCGACCGCGGATTCGGTCGCGATGGCGCTTGATCTGTTGGCCCAAGCCGAGCACGGTGTCGATTCGGTCGCGGCCCTTGCGAGCGCGGATCCCACGGTCATTGACGCCGTAATGGCGGCGCTTGCGCTCGAAGCCGAGCCGATCGGCGCGGTGACGCTGGTGGATTGTCGGAGCCTCGATGACGCAGTGGCGCTCTCCGAGGCCTTTGCACCCGAGCACCTCGAGCTGTGCCTGGCCGATGCGCAGGCCATCGCAGATCGCATCCGTCAGGCAGGGGCGGTGTTCATCGGGCCGAATTGTGCAACCGCGTATGGTGATTACGTGGCAGGGTCCAATCATGTTCTTCCCACCGGGGGTGCGGCGCGATTTGCGTCGGCGCTCGGCCCCTCAACCTATTTGCGGCGTATGTCGATCGTTGAGATGACCGATTCCGCAGTGCAGGCGCTGACGCCGCACTTGGAGCGGTTGGCCGAGGCCGAAGGCTTTGCGTTGCACGCGCGCTCGGGCGCGGTGCGCCGTGCGGGAATCGAGGGGGCAAGTTGAGCCGAACAGGAGCATCCCAACGCGTTACCGGCGAGACCGATGTGCAAGTGCGTGTCAACCTCGACGGGTCGGGAACCGCGGATGTCTCGACGGGTGTGGGCTTTTTCGACCACATGCTGAGTCTCATGGCGCACCACGCGCTGATCGATCTCGAGATCACGGCGCGCGGCGACCTCGACACCGGCAGCCACCACACCGTGGAAGACGTCGGCATCACGCTCGGCCAAGCGCTGGACACTGCCCTTGGCGATCGCACGGGAATCGAACGCTACGGCGCGGCGCTGGTGCCGATGGACGAGTGTCTTGGCCAGGCGGCAATTGACGTCTCGGGGCGCCCATTCCTCGTGTGTGACGTGCCGTTGCCCTACGCGAACATCGGCGGCTTTGAGACCGACCTGCTCGAAGAGTTCCTGCGCGGTCTGTCGAGCAACGCCCGTCTGACGATCCACCTGCGAATGCTCTCCGGCTCCAATCCCCACCACGTAATTGAGTGCGGCTTCAAGGCCTTTGCGCGGGCGCTGCGCGCCGCGATCGCACCGAACCCTCGAGTGACCGGCATTCCGTCCACCAAGGGGTCTTTGTGAGTGCAGGTGGTCCGCGGATCGCGGTCCTGAACTACCACATGAGCAACTTGCGCAGTGTGACAAAAGCGCTGGAGCGGCTGGGCGCACGCGTGCAGGTGGCCGAATCGGCCACCCAGGCGCGCGGCGCCGATGCGGTCCTGTTGCCTGGTGTGGGGCACTTCGGTCAGGCCATGGAGCGAATACGTGCCCAAGGCCTTGACGTGGTAGCGAGATCGGCCGCTGCGGACGGGGTGCCGCTGCTCGGGATCTGCCTGGGTCTGCAGTTGTTGTTCGACGACAGCGATGAGAGCCCCGGCGTCCCGGGGCTCGGGCTGATTCCCGGCTCGGTGCGGCGTCTGGTGACCGATCGCAAACTGCCGCAGATCGGTTGGAACCGCGTGCACTGGCACGCCGAGAGCGCCTTGGTGCCCGAGGACCTCGACGAGAGTGCCTCGACCTACTACTTTGTGCACGGCTTCGCCGTCGTGCCGACCGATCCGGCCCACATCCTGGGGACGGTCAACTACGGGGGTGAGTTCGTCGCCGCCGCACAACTTGGTCACGTCGCCGGCGTGCAGTTCCATCCCGAGAAATCAAGCCGGGCAGGTCTTGCCCTGCTGCAACGATGGCTGGCGTCGGTTCCCCGTCTCGCGGAGGTCGGTGCGTCATGATTCTATTCCCGGCGATTGATCTGCGGGACGGGCGGGCGGTGCGCCTCGTACAGGGGGATTTCGACAACGTCACCGTGTTCAACGACGACCCAGTCGCGCAAGCGCGACTGTTTGCCGAGCAGGGCGCGACGCACCTGCACGTGGTGGACCTCGACGGCGCGCTCGAGGGTGGCCCGGTGCATGCACACGTTGTGGCGAGCATCGCGGCAGCATTTGGCGGTACGGTGCACTACGGCGGCGGGATGCGCTCTCGTGCGGCGATCGAGACCGCGATTGCTACCGGGATCGATCGCGTCGTGGTCGGCACCGCCGTGTTGCAGGACGCCGACCTGTTGCGGTGGGCCATCGATCGTCTCGGTGACCGCTTGGTTGTGGCCGTCGATGCCCGTGACGGCAAGGTCGCGACGCACGGCTGGACCGTGACGAGCGACCAGGACGCCCTGACGGTCGCGGCGGATCTGGTCACCACTGGGGTGCGCCACCTGCTCTACACCGACATCTCGCGCGATGGCATGCTCGAAGGGCCGAACCTTCAGGCGCTGCGCCGCCTCGCGGCCGCCGCACCGCCGTTGGGAATCCTGGCTTCGGGTGGGATCAGCTCACTCGGCGATCTGCGTCAGCTCTCGCAACTGGGGCTCGAGAACCTGACAGGAGTGATCGTCGGACGGGCGCTGTACGAAGAGCGCTTCACCGTGACCGAGGCCCTCGTCGCGCTCAGCGGCGGCCAGTCGGAGCCAGCCCTCAACCGAGGCGCTTCGTGATTCGTGTGATTCCGTGCCTAGACGTGCACGCGGGGAGGGTTGTCAAAGGGATCAACTTCGTCGGATTGCGCGATGCGGGAGACCCCGTCGAGCTTGCGGCGCGCTACGACGCTGAGGGCGCCGATGAACTGGTCTTCCTCGACATCACCGCCAGCCACGAAGAGCGCGGCACGATCGTGGAGCTGGCCGAGCGCACCGCGGCTGAGGTCTTTATCCCGTTTACGATCGGCGGCGGCCTGCGTTCGGAAGACGACATGTACGCGGTGTTGTCCGCTGGTGCGGACAAGGTGTCAATCAACTCCGCGGCCGTGCGTGATCCGAATCTCATCAGCGCGGGGGCCGCGCGCTTTGGCAGCCAATGCATCGTGGTGGCGATCGACGCCCGGAGACGGACCGACG
Organism: Thermoleophilia bacterium; assembly: GCA_017882555.1. Lineage (GTDB taxonomy): Bacteria > Actinomycetota > Thermoleophilia > Miltoncostaeales > Miltoncostaeaceae > CAITWD01. The sequence continues at coordinate 11,151 of JADGPH010000263.1, read as the reverse complement.
GTACCGGCTGGGAGGTCTACCTCAACGGAGGCCGGAAGCCAACCGGTCTCGAGGCGGTGGCCTGGGCGACCGAGGCTGCCGCACGGGGCGCCGGTGAGATCCTGCTCACAAGCATGGACCGTGACGGCACCAAAGACGGTTTCGACACCGAGCTGCTTGCAAAGGTTGCCGACGCGGTGCCAGTGCCCGTGATCGCGTCAGGTGGTGCTGGTACGCTCGGGCACTTTGCGCAAGCCGTCACGCGTGGGCACGCTGATGCGGTGCTGGCGGCGTCGGTGTTCCACGATGGGATCTACAGCATCGCGCAGGTCAAACAGGCAATGGCAGACGTCGGGGTGGAGGTGCGTCAGTGACCAATGCACTGCGGGTGATTCGGACCGATGCGGCGCCGGCGCCGGTCGCGGGCGCCCCGTACAGCCAGGCAATTGTCGCTCCCGCAGGCGGGTTCGTCTTCGTCTCGGGTCAGGTACCGGTCGATCCTGGGACGGGGCAACTGGTTGCCAACGACATCGCCGTCCAAACTCGGCGGGTGCTGGCAAACGTCGAGGCGGTACTTGCGGGTGCCGATGCGAGCTTGTCGGATGTCGTGAAGGCAACGGTGTTTCTGGTCGACCTGGCTGGCGACTTCGCGCCCATGAATGCGGTCTACGCCGAGGTGTTGGGTACCCACGCTCCGGCACGTTCGACTGTTGGCGTCGCGGCGTTGCCGCTGGGTGCCCGTGTCGAGATCGAGGTCGTCGCCCGAATCGGCAATTAGGCAGCCGCTGCGCGTCGGGGTGCTACTCCCACCAGGTGCGCCGCTCGCGCAGCGAGTCAATCGCGATGCGATCCCAGTACTGTGGGGCATCTTGAATCGGCTTGCCCGCGTTCTCGGGTCGGTCGACCCATTCGCGAAACGCGACGTTGACCTGGTCCCACGCCACGTCGAGCTCGATGATGGTCAAGTGTTCGTAACGCGTGAAGGCCGCCACCAACTCGTGGTTCCGTAGCGGCGAGTTTTCCACCAGTTTCTCCGACAGCGGATCCCAGCTCACCCCATGGATCGTACCCCTCTGGCAACCGACGTCTTGGCCCATCCCGTCGTGGCGCGGTTGCGCCCGCATCTGACCGGCGACGTCAGCGTCGTCGGGGGCGTTGTCAGGGATGCCCTGCTCGGTCGCATACACCTGCACGATCTCGATCTGGTGGTTGAGGGTGATGCGATCGCCGTGGCGCGTGAGGTCGGGCACACCCTTGGTGTGCCGGTGACGACCCACGAGCGATTCGGCACCGCGGTGCTCGAGTTGCCACATGGGGACGGGCATGTGGATTTCATCTCCGCGCGCCGCGAGCACTATCCGTCGCCGGGGGCCCTTCCCGTCGTTCGCCGTGGAACGCTCGCCGATGATCTTGCCCGGCGTGACTTTTCGATTAACGCGATGGCGTTGCGCGTGACGGGTGTAGACGCAGGCGAACTGGTCGATCCCTTCGGCGGTGTTGCGGATCTCAAGGCGGGACTGGTGCGGAGCCTGCGCGAGGATGCCTTTGTCGAGGACCCGAGTCGGATTGTGCGTGCGGCCCGCTACGCGGGGCGCCTGGGTTTTGCGATTGAGCCGGCAACGCGCACGGCTCTTGCGGCCGCGATCGCGGGTCTCACGTGGACCTCGGCCCGTGTTGCCGATGAGCTGAGGCGCCTGTTGGACGAACCGAACCCGGGCCCGGGCCTCGGATTGCTCTTTGCTATTGGCGCCCCTGGGGTCACGCCGGACGCCGATCAGGCGATTCGGCGCCTCGACGCGGCACATGTCGAGCTTGCGGCCTGTGATCCTCACGGGCCGACGCTGCCAAGGTGGGCTCTGCGCGCGGGCGCTGCGCTTGAGGATCCTGCGCGCGCTGAGCTTGCGGTGCCCGGTTGGGCCCGAGGGCTGGCGGCCGAGATCGCCGACGGTCCGCGGCTTTGGGACACCCTACTGCGCATTCACCGGCCCTCGGAGATCGATCACGTCCTCGCACGCACCCCGGTCGCCACGCAGATCGGCGCACACGCGCTCGGCGCCCCGCACATCATTACGTGGTGGACCACCTGGCGCGGCGCGCATGTCGCGGTGCGCGGGGCGGATTTGGTGGCGGCTGGCGTCGCGCCCGGGCCGGCGATCGGACGCGCCTTGGCGGCGCTGCGCGGCGCGGTGCTCGATGGCGAGCTCGCCGACTCGGCGGCGCAGCGTGCGTTCGCAATCGCTGCCGCACAGGTTGGGTACCCGTGAGCAGCCCGACGCCAGAGTTCGTTCGGGCCCCGGTCGACGGGCCGTGCGTGGCGGTCTTTACGACCCGTCGAGGAGGTAGTAGCCACGGGCCGTATGCCGCGCTGAACCTCGGCGGCACGGTCGAGGACGCGCCGGCAGACGTGGCTGCCAATCGCCAGGCCGTCTGCGCGGCACTCGGGGTTGACCCCGAGTCGGTTGTGGTCGGCCGACAAGTCCACGGCGCGCACGTGCGGCATGTCGGGTCCGGCGAGGTGCCAAGCCCGTTTTTGGACGCGTCCCACGTCTGGCGGGACGGGGATGGGCTCGTCTCGAGTCTCCCCGGGGTTGGCGTGGGCGTGTTCGCGGCCGATTGCCTGTCGGTGCTGCTGTGGCGTCGGGATCTTCCGAAGGTGGCAGCCGTTCACGCTGGCTGGCGCGGGCTCGTGGCGGGCATCCTCGAGGGAGCCGTCACTCAATTGGGCCCCGCGGCGCGCCTCGGGGCGGCGATCGGCCCCGGGATCGGTCCGTGCTGCTATCCAGTTAGCGTCGAGATACGCGATCGATTTGTCGCGCGGTTTGGAGAGCAGGTTCTCGCCGGCGACGCGGTGGACCTGGTGGGCGCCGCGCGCGCGGCGTTGGTCGGGGCTGGCCTTGCGGCCTCGGCGGTGTGGTCCCTCGAGACCTGCACGTCATGTGATGGCGATCGTTGGTTCAGCTTTCGTCGGGACGGTGCGCCGACCGGGCGGCAGCTCGGGCTCATCTGGCCGATCAGCTCGTCGGTCTGGACGGGTCCGTGAGGGCCGAGCGCTCAGACGGCAGTGTGATGTGCCACGATCTGTGCATGGCTGATGTGCAGACAGGTATCGACCCCGACCGGTTGCGGATCGCGCTTGACGAAGTTCGGGATGAGCTCGCCGCCGCCGCGCGGTGGTCCGGGCGGGCGCCGGGCGCGGTGGAGCTGCTGGTGGCTGGCAAGTACATCGCACCGGAGGAGACCCCGGCACTGGTCGCTGCGGGCGTGCAACTCGTTGGCGAGAACCGCCTTCAGCAACTCCAGGAGAAGCAAGCGATTATCGGCGATGCGCTCGTGTTTGACTTCATCGGACACCTGCAGCGGCGCAAGGTCCGCGAGGTGCTCCCGCGGGTGCGCCTGATCCACAGCGTCGACTCGCTGGATCTCGCGCGAGAGATCGCGCACCGCGCGGAAGGTACGACGCGGGTTCTTGTCGAAGTGAACGCCGATGAGGAACCCAGCAAGTCCGGCATTGTTCCGTCGCAACTGCGCCAGTTCATTGCCGATGCGTCGCAATTGGAGCACCTGGTGATTGGCGGGTTAATGGTGATGCCGGCGCTGACCAGCAATCCAGAAGACAGCCGCGAAGCGTTCTCGCGGGTGCGGGATTTTGCGCGGTCACTTGCGGTTGAATGGCAGGGGCGGCACGATCTCAGCGACTTGTCGATGGGAACGAGTCAGGATTACGTGGTTGCGGCGCAAGAAGGAGCGACCATTGTGCGTCTCGGACGTGGACTAATCGAGCAGGGAAGGGTCTAACCGTGGCAATCGGCGATATGTGGCACAGGACACTCGTGTATTTCGGCATGGCCGACAGTCACGACGACGACTTCCATGACGATGAGTTCGAGGACGCCGGCGGGTATCGGTCCTCAACGGGATCGGCGGGGCGGCACCCTGCGGAGGATGATCTCGAACGCAACTACCGCGAGCGGCCGAACGTGCGCCGTCTGGGCCCGCGCCGTCGCGATGACTTTGACGACATCTACGCGGCCGACCCGGGGTCCTCGCGCTCGGCGCACCGGCCGACCGTGATGCGTGCCGTGGACTCACGGCCGAGCCCGGCGCGTTCCGAGGTGCACCTGATGCTCCCCAAGAACTTCAACGACGCCCAGCAGATCGCCGACAAGTTCAAGGCGTCGGTGCCGGTGATCTTGAATCTGCAGTCGGCGGAGACGGACCTCTCCAAGCGCTTGATCGACTTTTCAAGCGGCCTGACCTATGCGCTCGATGGCGGGATGCAGCGGGTGGCCGACAAGGTCTTCATGCTGACCCCGCGCAACGTCGAAGTCTCTGCCGAGGAGCGCGCTCGCCTCCTTGAGAAGGGTTTCTTTAACCAGTATTGAGCCCGAATCCGGACCCTCAGTTGGTATGGCCGAGCTCACTCGGGCTGGTCGGGTCCGGTGCGATGGGCCGTGCCATGCTCTGCGGGCTGGTGCGGACCCGCCCGGAGCTTGGCCGTGCCAGCGTGGTCGCCGACCCAATTGCCGCCGCCGCCGAGGCCGGTGCGGCTGAGGTTCGAGGACGTGTCGGCTCGGTGGCCGACGCCGCCGCGTGTGATCTGATCGTGCTGGCGGTCAAGCCGAAGGATGCCGCCGACGCGCTCGCGGACATCGCCCCACATGTGGCGGACCGGGCCGTGGTGTTGTCGGTCGTCACCGGATGGGATCTCGGGCGGCTCGCGAGGGCGGCGCCAGGTCTCAGCGTCGTGAGGACGATGCCGAACCTCGCCGTGCGCTTTGGGGCGGGGCTGGTTGCCATTGCCCATCAGGAGTTCGATCTTGAGCGACGTGCCGACCTCGAGTGCGCGCTCGCTCCGCTCGGTGCGATTGTCGCGCTGCCCGAGAGCCAGTTTCCCGCGGCGACCGCCTTGGCCGGTAGCGGGCCCGGATTTCTGGCGCTGATTGTTGAGGCGTTTGAGGATGGCGGCGTCGCCAGTGGATTGACCCGATCACAAGCACGGTCGATGGCGCGAGCGGTGCTCGCGGGCACCGCCGCGCTGCTGGCCGACGATGATGCCGATCCTGCGGTGTTGCGCCAGCGGGTCAGCTCTCCGGCCGGGACGACGATCGCGGGCCTGTTGGTGCTCGAGCGCGGAAGTGTCCGGGCGCATGTTGCAGATGCGATCGTGGCGGCCGCCCGTCGCGCGGCCGAGCTCTAGGGGTCCGTGGTGAGCGCGGTGATCACCTACATAAATGCGCTATTCATCGTGTTTACGATTGTCATCCTCGTGCGGATCGTGATGTCGTTCTTCCCGATCGTGCCGATCCGACGCAGCACCCAGGCCATTCATGATTTCATCATCGATTCGACCGACTGGTATCTGCGGATCTTTCGTCGCTTCATCCCGCCGCTCGGCATGTTCGATCTCTCGCCGATTGTCGCGATCATCGTTCTTGGCATCCTTCAGCAACTCGTGACCCACCTGTTGAATGGGTTCTGAATCGGTCCTGCCGGTGTGGCTGCGAATGCGGGATGATGGGGTGGTGGTGAGTGTGAAGGCCGTCCCCCGTTCCCGACGCACGCAGGTTGTGGGCCTGCAGGATGGTGCGGTGCGCGTCCAGCTTGCCGCGGCCCCGCACAAGGGCCAGTCGAACGCCGCCCTGTGCGCGTATCTCGCGGATGCGGCCGGCGTCCGCCCAAGTGCGGTACGCGTCGCGCGAGGTTCCTCTGGAGCTCGCAAGCTTGTCGAGATCGATGGATCGGCGCGTGAGATCGTCGCGGCACTCGTCGCCAATTTGGGTCCGCTGATCGGGGCCGCATGACGAGTAGTCGCGGTGCGCTGAGCGCGGAAGCGGTCGACCTGGCTGCTGAGCGCCGGCTTCGACGCGAGGCGCGGGCCCGCTGGATTCGTCTGGCGACGATCTCAAGCATCGTGGTGGCATGCGATCAGATCGTCAAGGCGATAATTCGCGGGCAGGTGTCTGTCGGCGATGGCTGGAAGATCACGAGCTTCCTGTCGATTTCTCGCGTGACCAATCACGGGATCGCGTTCGGGATGTTCCCGGGTCGACAGGCGTTCGTCGCGGTCATCACCGTGGTGGCGCTGTGTGGAATTGCGATCGCGTTGGCGCGATTGGTGCGACGCAACCTGTTCGCAGCGACCGGTGCCGGGCTGTTGGTAGGGGGGAGCCTCGGAAACCTGACCGATCGATTGATCCACGGCGGTGTGACCGACTACATCGAGTTCTCATTCTGGCCGACCTTTAACCTGGCCGATTGCTGCATCACCGTCGGGGCTGCGTTGATCGTCTTAGGACTGATGCAAGGAAGCGCAGCCGATGAGGAGACCAACTCGTGATCCGTCGGATCCGATGGTTCGGTGCGCGTGAGCGGATTCTTCGGACCTGGCGACGACGCTGAGCACCGATCCTCCAGAGCTCGTGGTCGTGGTTGGCCCGGACGCGGTGGGGCAACGGATTGATGCGGTGCTCGGGAGAGTCCCTGAGATCGGAAGTCGCGCGGAAGCTCAGCGCCTGATCAGTGATGGGCGGGTCCAGGTCAATGGCCAACCTCCTCGCAAGCGTGATGCCCTCGTCGCCGGTGCGACGATTCGCGTGCAGCCTCGAGCGGCGCCGAGCAGCGAACTCGAGCCGGATGCGAGCGTCGCCTTCGGGCTCGCCTACCAGGATGAGTACTTGATCGTCGTCGACAAGCCGGCGGGCCTGGTTGTCCATCCGGCGCGGGGGCACGCTACGGGGACGCTCGTGCACGGCCTGCTGGCAATGGCCGCGGCGGGAGGTGACGACCCGACTCGTCCAGGGATCGTCCACCGGCTCGATCGCGACACGAGTGGCCTCATGGTGGTCGCGCGCTCGGAGCAGGTCCACCGGCGCCTTCAGCGCATGTTGCGCGAGCGACGCGTCGAGCGTCGGTATCTTGTGCTGGTCCATGGCACTCCGCCTCCGGCGTTTAGCGTCGATCGTCCGATCGCGCGTCATCGTCGGGACCGATTGCGCATGGCGGTCGTCAGCGAGGGCACCGGACGTGAGGCGGTGACGCACGTTCGCGTGCTCGAACAATGGGCCGGCGTTGCCCTGTGTGAGGCGCGTCTGGAGACCGGACGGACCCACCAAATCCGTGTCCATCTGGAATCGGCCGGTTTTCCGGTCGTCGGGGATCCCGTGTATGGGCGCCGCGCGGACCGACGGGGACTTGATCGTCAGTTCTTGCACGCTTACCGTCTCGCCTTCGATCATCCGATCGCCGGTCGTGCGCGAATCGACCTTGAGAGTCCTCTCCCGCACGACCTGGACTTGAGTCGTTCCCGTGAGCGATCGCGGGCCGCCAAATAGGGCGGAATCCGGCAGAATCGTCCCAGCGCGCTAAGATCTCGCGCTGAAGGTTTCGTTATCCCACCTACCCGCCGCGAGAGAGCTCGGTGGTGGTGCCCGTTCGCACGCCGCGAGTTGGGTCCATCGGGAACGCTGCGGAATGGCATTTAAACCATTATGCGAGGAGCTGTCGTGTCCAAGGTCACGATGAAGCAACTGCTGGAATCTGGCGTCCATTTTGGCCACCAGACCCGCCGATGGAATCCCAAGATGAAGCGGTACATCTTCGGCGAGCGCGGCGGTATCTACATCATCGACTTGCAGCAGACGATCGTGCTGTTGGAGCGCTCCCAGGACATCTGCCGGGCGATCGCCGAGCGTGGCGGGACGGTGATGTTCGTCGGTACCAAAAAGCAGACTCAGGACGCCGTGCGTTCCCAGGCGCTGCGCTGTGCGATGCCGTTTGTCTCGCATCGTTGGCTGGGTGGCCTGCTGACCAACTGGGGCACCATGTCGTCCCGGGTCAAGCAGCTGCACGCGCTGCGCGTCCAGCAGCGCGAAGGGCAGCTCGCATTGCTTCCCACCCGTGAGCGTCTGAAGTTGACGGCCGAGCTCGAGAAGCTCGAGACCAACCTCGGCGGTGTCGCCGAGATGCAGCGTCTCCCCAACGCGATCGTGGTCGTTGACCTCAAGAAGGAAATGATCGCCGTGCGCGAGGCCAATCGTCTTGGTATCCCGATCATCGGACTCGTCGACACGAACTGTGATCCCGACGAGGCCACCTACGTCATTCCCGGCAACGACGACGCGATTCGCTCGTGCACGCTGGTGCTGGGCGCGCTTGCCGACGCCATCTTGGAAGGCAAGGGCCTGACTCCGTCCGCGGTGGGTGAGGTCGAGGACTTTGCTGCACCCGTCGTGGAGGCTGCACCCGTCGTGGAGGCTGCACCCGTCGTGGAGGCTGCACCCGTCGTGGAGGCTGCACCTGCGGACGCCGTGCCTGCAGAAGCCGCAGCGACTCCTGCTGCAGAGTGACCGTTGATTTCTAGTCGGGTTCGATTCAAGGAGCACAACGAGTGAGCACCACCATTTCGGCGAAGCAGGTCAAGGATCTGCGCGAGAAGACCGGCGCGGGCATGATGGACTGCAAGAAGGCGCTTGAGGAATCAAGCGGGGACATTGAGGCCGCTGTCACGTTGCTGCGCAAGAAGGGCGTGGCCGCTGCAGAAATGCGCGCGGGACGTGCCGCCAATGAGGGCGTCTGTGACAGCTACATCCACCAAGGGGGCCGCGTCGGCGTGCTGGTCGAGGTCAACTGCGAGACGGACTTCGTCGCGCGCAGCGAGCCGTTCAAGAATTTCGTCCACGATGTCGCGATTCAAATTGCCGCGCTGAATCCCTTGTTTGTTCAGCGGGCGGACGTGCCGGAGGCATGGCTTGCGACCGAGCGAGAGATCGCGGCCGACCAGTCCAAGGACATCCCCGAGCAGGCACGCGAGCGTGCGGTTGAAGGTCGGATCGCCAAGCGGCTGAAGGAAATCTGCTTGCTCGACCAGGAGTTCGTACGCGAAGCGGGCGAGAAGAAGCCCCCGACGATTGACGAACTTCGCGCTCGCCTGTCGACTGAAGTCGGTGAGAACATCACTGTCCGCCGGTTTGTGAGATTTGAGCTCGGTGGGCAGTAAGCCACACGCGCACGACCCATCGACCGAGGCCGGTGCGCCGGCCTCGGTCTACGGGCGCATTGTGCTCAAGCTCTCGGGGGAAGCCCTCATGGGAGCAGGGGAGTACGGGATCGACCCCGAGAGAGTAACCGCGATCGCTCGCCAGGTGCGCAATGCCACCGATCTGGGCGTCGAGGTGGCGATCGTGGTGGGGGCGGGCAACATCTTCCGCGGGGTCAGTGGCACAGCGGCGGGTATGGATCGTTCCACCGCTGATTACATGGGGATGATCGCCACCGTGCTCAATGCTCTGGCGATCCAGGATGCCCTGGAGAAGGTCGGCTTGACGACGCGCGTGCAGTCGGCGATTGCGATGCAGGAGGTCGCCGAGCCGTACATTCGGCGGCGCGCGATGCGCCACCTGGAAAAGCAACGCGTCGTGATCTTTGCCGGAGGCACTGGAAACCCGTTTTTCACGACCGACACCACCGCGGCGCTGCGGGCCTTGGAGATAGGTGCTCAGTGCATCTTGATGGCCAAGAACAATGTGGACGGCGTTCTTGACGCGGACCCGCGCCTGATTCCGGACGCAAAGCTCATCCCGCAGCTCACGCACATGGAAGCCATCGAGCGGGGCCTGCGGGTCATGGACACGACCGCACTGACGCTGTGCATGGATAACCGTTTGCCGATCTTCGTGTTCAACATGGCCGACGAGTCCAACATAGGGCGCATCCTGTCGGGTGAGCACATCGGCACGCGCGTGATCACGAAGTAAGGAGCAGAGCGTGAAACAGCGAGTAGCGGATGCCAAACGGCGCATGGAAGGTGCCAGCAAGGCCTTCGCCAACGAGATGAACTCGGTGCGGACCGGACGTGCCAGCACGGCACTGTTGGACCGTGTGACTGTCGACGCCTACGGTGTCCGGACGCCGCTGAACCAGCTGGCCTCGATCTCCGCTCCCGAGGCGCGGCTGTTGACGATCCACCCCTATGACCGCGGCTTGTTTCAGAGCATCGAGAAGGCCATTCAGGAATCCGACTTGGGGCTGACGCCGAACAACGACGGTCAGATCATCCGGATCGGCATCCCACAGTTGTCGGAGGAACGCCGCAAGGAATTCGTCAGGCTCGTCGGCAAGATGGCCGAAGATGCCCGAATTGCGGTGCGCAACGTCCGCCGAGATGTGCTCAACGAGGTCAAGCGCGCCGAGAAGGAGGGCGACGTCTCCAAGAACGAGGTCGGCCGCGTTCAGGACGAGATCCAGAAGCTGACCGACGCCGAGATCAAGATCATCGACGAGCAGCTGCGGCGCAAGGAAGCCGAGATCCTCGAGGTCTGACGGGCTCCCGTCTTCGGGACCTGCGCCTCTTCGCCATGGCGATCGCATCACGTCTGTCGGCAGTACGCTCCGTGCTGGGGTTGGGCAAGGCGGCCCGCTCCGAGCCGCGGGTGCCGCTCGCGCGCGTGCCGAGCTCCATCGCGATTATCATGGACGGCAACGGCCGTTGGGCCCGCGCGCATGGACTGCCGACCGGGGCGGGTCACCGCGCGGGTGCGCGGGCCCTCAAGCAGATCGTGCGTCGGGCGGGAGATCTGGGCGTGCGCGATTTGACGGTCTTCTCGTTCTCGACCGAGAACTGGAATCGGCCCAAAGACGAGGTCGACGACCTGATGGTGCTGTTCTCGGAGATGATTGACCGCGAAGTACCGGAGTTGCATGCCGAAGGCGTGCAGATTCGGTTCATCGGTCGTCGCGATGATTTGGGGTCGGCACTCCGTGCGCGTATCGATGACGCCGAGTCACTCACTGCCGGTAATGGCCGACTGAGGCTTTTTATCGCGATGAACTACGGTGGTCGCCAGGAAATCCTTGACGCCGTGACCGCGCTTGCCGCGCAAGGCATCACCGCGCCTACCGATGAGCAGTTCCGGGCAGCACTCTACGGCCCCGACCTCGCCGATCCGGAACTCGTAATCCGCACCAGCGGTGAGCAGCGCCTGTCGAATTTCCTGCTGTGGCAGTCGGCGTATGCCGAGCTCTATTTTGCTCCCCAGATGTGGCCGGACTTCGGCGCCGACGACCTCGAGGATGCCATCGCCGATTACGCCGGGCGCGAACGACGGTTTGGTGGCCGGTGAGCCGGCGCTTCGGCAAATTCCGACGCGAGCGTGGGCAGGAGTCGCAAGAGCACGG
>JADGPH010000048.1 GCA_017882555.1 Thermoleophilia bacterium | reverse complement strand
GGCTCCCGCGGAGGACGCACATGCATTGGCCAAGGCCGTGCGTCGCATGGCCAGTCTCGAGAGCGACGAGCGAGAAGCCCTCGGTCATGCTGCCCGCTGCTACTACGAGGAGCACTTTGAACGGGAATCAGTGATCACCGCCGCTGAGCGGTACCTCACCGACGCAGTCTGTGAAGTCAGACGATGAGGGCTCTGGTTCTCGGAGCCGCCGGCATGCTCGGTCACGAGCTTGTCCGCGAGCTGTCGCGCCGGCACGACGTCACCGCAAGCGTGCGGTGCCCGCCGAGCGGTCCAACGGCAGAAGCGCTGAACGGGTCACGAGTGCACGTGGGCTTCGACGCGCGCCAGCCGCACTCTCTCGCTCCCCTTCTGACGCGTGAGCGACCGGACGTGATCGTGAATTGCGTGGGCATCGTGAAACAGCGCGTCGAGGCGCTGAACGTCGTCGAAAGCATTGCGGTCAACAGCCTTTTCCCGCACTGGCTAGGGGAACTGGCCGCTCTCGCCGGCGCACGCGTGGTGCACCTGAGCACCGATTGTGTCTTCTCTGGCAAGGTGGGCGGATACACAGAGGAGAGCGCACCCGACCCGGTGGACCTCTATGGGCGAAGCAAGCTGTTGGGAGAGCTAACTGAGGCACCGGGGCTCACCTTGCGCACCTCGATCATTGGACTCGAAATCGGTCGAAACACTAGTCTCGTCGAATGGTTCCTGTCACAGCAGCAGCCCGTGTCCGGGTTCACCCGAGCCATCTATAGTGGCCTGACGACCATGGAAATGGCTCGTTGCATCGCCGGTGTCGTCGAGGACCATCCCGACCTCGCCGGCGTGTGGCATGTGGCCTCCGACCCGATCGACAAGTTCACCCTGCTGAGGAAGCTCGCGGCAGCCCTCGGACGAGCGCACGACTTCGTGCAACCCGATGACAACCTTGCCTGCGACCGGAGCCTCGCGGGCGGACTCTTCACCACAACCACCGGCTACCTGCCACCTAGCTGGGACAGGATGCTCGCGGAGCTCGCGTCCCGCATCAAGGCAAGAGAGGCAAGTTCATGGTTCTCGACGGCAAGCGTGTCCTCGTCACCGGAGGCACCGGCTCGCTGGGGCAGGTCCTGATCCGACGGATCCTCAGTGGGGAGGTCGGGACGCCCGCCAAGGTCGTCGTGCTCTCCAGGGACGAGGCCAAGCAGCACTACATGCGGTTGTCGTACGAGCTCCAGCACGTCAGCACCGATGAGGTCATCTACGACAATTTCAAGCGGCGCCTCCAGTTCGTCATCGGCGATGTACGCGACTACGCGGACGTTTGCGGGAGTCTGCGGGACGCGGACGTGGTGGTCAATGCCGCCGCTCTGAAGCAGGTCCCGACCTGTGAGTACTTCCCAGCACAGGCGCTCGCCACCAACTGCGACGGCCCGGTCAACATCTCCCGCGCTCTCCGCGACCATGCGTACAGCGTCGAAACCGTGGTCGGTGTGAGCACTGACAAGGCGTGCAAGCCGGTCAACGTCATGGGCATGACGAAGGCGCTGCAGGAACGAATCTTCATCGCGAGCAACATCACCAGCCCGCGAACGCGCTTCGTCGTGGTGCGCTATGGCAACGTGCTGGCCTCGCGTGGTTCGGTCATCCCACTGTTCCACGACCAGATTCGCCGCGGCGGCCCGGTCACCATCACGTCACCGTACATGACCCGGTTTCTAATCAGCCTGGATGAGGCCGTCGACACGGTCTTCGCGGCCATCGCGGAAGGACTTCCGGGTGAGACCTATGTCCCAATCTGCAAGAGCGCGACGATCCCGTCGATTGCTCAAGCGCTCATCGGCGACCGCGGCATACCGATCGTGATCACCGGTGAACGACCCGGTGAGAAGCTCCACGAGGTGCTCATCAGCGAGGAGGAGATCCGACACACGGTAAGACGCGGCTCCTTCTACGCTGTCGCGCCGATGCTGCCGGAGCTGGTCGACGACCGCAGCGTGGACTTCATCGGGATGACCGAGGAGTACAGCTCAGGCCACGCCCCGAGGTCGGCTGAGGAGACCCGCGCCCTACTCAAGGGTCATGGGCTCCTGCTCGAGCTGAAAGAGTCGAGCTCGCACGGTGAGCTACTGCGATGAGACACCCTCTGTCAGCCTCCGGCTCATGCGGCTTTGGTGAGGGCGCGGTCGCGGTTGGCTCGGTGGGTATCTTCGTCGTAACAGACGCCGCGGGTCAGGCAGTGCCAGAGGACCTCGAGCCAGCGGTTTCCCAGGGCCCGCAGGGCGGCGTGGTGGCTCTTGCCGGCGGCGATTTTGCCGTTGTAGAACTCCCGAGCCCAGCCGCTTTGCTGCAGGCTGCAGAACGCCCAGTTGTGCACGGCGTCGCCGAGGTAGTGGTTGTGCGCCAGGCGGCGGGCGACGACGAAGTCGCTCTTGCCGGAACGGCGGGTGACCAGAGCCCGGCCAGCATAGCATTGCAGCGCTGTCGGCGCGGTGTACTGCTCAATGTGGTCACGGAGCTCGCCGGCGACCCGGGCGGCGAGACGATCACCGAGGCCGGGAAGGCTCAGGTAGGTCTCGCCGCCCGGGAAGGCCTTCCCCGGGTCGGGGTGCTTCGCGCTCTGGTTGCGGCCGGTGCGGGGTGCGCCGAGCAGCAGATCACCCATCCGCTTCTCCCAGGCCCGCCGGGCATCGTGCAGCGCGAGCGGCTGGACCGCGGCGAGCCGGATGGTTACCGCCTTCGCCCGCACGAGGTAGTCGCGAGGGGTGGGCGCGGGTCGGGTGCGGGCCGCGGTGATGCGGTCGGTGATGCGGTCGGCAAACCGGTCGGGCCATCCGTGCCGGCCGGCGCGGGCGACCGCGACGAGCTCGTCGCGGTCAGCGGCGGCGAGTTCGGCCTGGGTGGGCCAGCGTTCCAGCAGTCGCACGATGGTCGGGGCACCGTGGTCGTCGCCGGTGACAGCGAGCGCGACCGGATAGGTGACGGCCAAATCGGCCCGCAGCCGGTTGAGCAGCCGGCGCTGGTCGCGAGCGGCGCGCTCGTCGTCACGGGCGATCGCCCGCAGCTCCCCGGCGATGTCGCCGTGCGGGATCAAGGTCTTCAGGGCGACGTGCCGGTCCAGGGCAGGCAGCAACAGATCCGGGCGTCCCCGGCGTCGTCCTTCTTGCGGGCCGGGCCGCGGCGGCAGGCTACGACGTCGGGGTTGACTGGCACGACCGCGAACCCGGCGTCGACCAAGGCCTCGACGAGCAGCCCGTGCCGGGTTTCCAGCACCACCCGCACCTCCGCCGGGTCCGGCTCGAGACAACGAGTGATCAGCCGGCTGACGCCGTCCGGCCCATGCGCAATCCGAAATGCTTCGATAACTCCCTTCTCCGGTGTTATCAGGGCAATGTCGTGAAACTCCTGAGCCCAGTCGATCCCGACCCCGAGCACCTTTCCGCCTTTCCTCGATCTGTGGGTTCACGGTGGACCGAGAAGGCGCCGCGCCGTGCTGATGAACCAGTCCTCACGGGACCACACCCTCCTGGGCGTCAGGCCTTCGCCGGGGCCCGACCGGGACGCCGTCTCATCTCAGTCCTCAAGGGACAAGCAGCGAAAGCACTCCCGGCCGCGAACCACCGTGCGAGAGGAAGGTAGAGCCATCAGACACGTTGGGCGACGGTTGAAGGTCATGACCCTCGTCGGAACGCGTCCCGAGATCATCAAGATGAGCAGGATCTTCGCCGAGCTGGACCGGCACACGGATCACGTGATGGTGCACTCGGGTCAGAACTACGACTACGAACTCAACGAGGTGCTCTACGAGGACCTCGGGATCCGCCGACCCGACCATTTCCTTAGAGCCGCCCGTGAGACCACCGCGGCGAGCATCGCCGCGATCATCGAATCCGCGGACCGCGTCCTTGCCCTCGAGGCCCCTGACGCCTTGGTTCTGTACGGCGACACCAATACGTGCCTCGCCGTGATCGCCGCAAAGAGACGGAAGATCCCGATCTTCCATCTGGAAGCGGGGAACAGGTCGTTCGATCAGCGGGTCCCTGAGGAGCTCAACCGCCAGGTCGTGGATCACCTGAGCGACATCAACCTCCCGCCGACCGAGCACGCACGTCGTTACCTCCTCGCCGAGGGCATCCGCCCCGAGACCGTCATCAAGGTCGGGTCGCCGATGAGGGAGGTTCTCGAGCATGTTGCACCGCAGGTCGAACAGTCGGGCGTCCTCGATCGGCTCGGCCTGATCGCGGGCGAGTTCTTCGTCGTCAGCGCCCATCGCGAGGAGAACGTCGACGACCCGGCCACCCTGAACGGTTTCGTTGACGCGTTGCGGGCCTTGCCCTGGAGGGGTTCGAGTTGCCCATCGTGGTGTCGACCCATCCGCGGACGAGGCAGCGGCTGGGAGCAGCAGGTTTGGGCGGAGACCTTCGGCTGCTGCGATGGCTTCCGCCCTTCGGGTTCATCGACTACC
Organism: Thermoleophilia bacterium; assembly: GCA_017882555.1. GTDB lineage: Bacteria > Actinomycetota > Thermoleophilia > Miltoncostaeales > Miltoncostaeaceae > CAITWD01. Next base: position 1,294 of record JADGPH010000048.1, on the reverse strand, counting down.
TCAAGTTGCAGACCTCCGCACGGTGCGTCCTGTCCGACAGCGGCACGCTCACGGAGGAGTCCTCGCTGCTTGGGTTTCCGGCCGTCATGCTGCGGGCCGCACACGAGCGCCCCGAGGGTCAGGATGCCGGGGTCGTCCTCTTCGCTGTTCTCAAGGCCGACCGCGTCCTCGGCGCGTCAGCTGGTCCTCGACCAGCAAGGCAGCCGTCGTCAGCCGTACCCCGTGCCCGATTACGAGCCGCGATCGGGGAGCCAAACCGTGGCTCGCCTTGTCGTGAGCTACACGGACCACGTGAACAGGACGGTGTGGCGCCGAGATGACACCTGATCCGTCCACGGTCCTCGTCACCGGAGCGACGGGCTTCGTCGGACGCAGTCTGTGCACCCATCTACGGGCGCAAGGTCGCCGCGTCATCGCGAGCAGCAGCGTCGCGTCCGCGGGCCCATGGTCTGAGCATCGCGCATGGAATCTAGAGGAAGGCCTTCCGACCGGCCTGCTTGAGGATGTCGACTCGGTCTTCCACTTGGCCAGCAGAGCCCACACCCTGGCCGACACGGAGAATGAGATCGGGCTCTACGACAAGATCAACCACCACGCGACGGGCCTGCTCGTTCACGCTGCCACCGAGGCCTCAGTGGCAGCGTTCGTCTTCGTGAGCAGTACCAAGGCCGAGCAACCCGATGGCCCCGTCACGCGCACTAGCGCCTATGCGTTCAGCAAGTGGCACGGCGAGCAGGCCGTGCTCGCCGCGGCGGGAAAGCTGCACGTCGCGGTAGCACGACCCGCCCTCGTCTATGGGCCCGGCGTCAAAGGCAATCTCCTGCAGCTCCTACGCGCTATCGACCGTGGACACATGCCGGCGCTGCCTGCTGTGGCGAACCGCCGCTCAATGGTCGGCCTGAACGACTTTGTCTGCTCGTTGGAGGTCATGTCACGGGACACACGCGCCGCTGGGCGTACGTTCACTGTGACTGACGGACAGTTGTACTCAACACACCGCATTCTTGATGCCCTCAGCACAGCCCTGGGGAAAGGCCCCGTCAAGACAAGTAAGTTGCCCATCGCTTGCTTTAGGGGCCTGGCACGGGCTGGAGACCTCGCGGAGGGCCTCACGCGTCGGCGTATGCCGATCAGCAGTGACGTCTACGACAAATTGCTCGGGTCAGCCGAATATTCCTCTGCCGACCTTGGTCACGCCCTAGACGTCACAGCACGTGAGAGCCTTGAGATTGCGGCCCCTTGCATCGTGCATGCCTACCGCATGGCGAACCTACCCCGCGATCGCTGATGAGGG
>JADGPH010000262.1 GCA_017882555.1 Thermoleophilia bacterium | reverse complement strand
CGTGCTGCGGACGATCACCAGCGAGCGCCTCGCGCGTGACCGGACCGCTGACCACGCCCCGGCCTGGGCGGCGCTGACTGGTGGACTCGACGATGTCAACGCGGTGCCGGACGACGGCGTGCTTGACTTCTCGGATGCGCACCTGGAGCGGGCTGGCTAAGTACGGAGCCGCTCGCCTGTCGGCATCAGCTGTCCGTATGGAGCGAGCGCGGACCTGAGCGCGGGGAGCAGCGAGAAAGTCGCCGTGGCGCATTTCTTGGCGCAGTCAGATCCCAATTCGGGCGGTCTTGAGCGGACTTGAGCGGAGAACCGCCGGGCGTGTGGAACGCCCGAGAATGCGGCAACCGCGCGGGAAACCGCATAGCCACGGCAGAGGAGACAATAGGAGCCGAACCGACTCTTGGGAGTCCTAGAGACTCCCCACGCGACCCGTGGGGCGTCGGGGCCAGAGATGGGACGCGCGGCGAGAATGGGCGGAGACGCCGCATCGGCGCACCGCGCCCGAGCCACTAGTCGATGAGCCCGTTTCTGTAGGCGTACCGTGTGGCCTCGGTGCGATTACCGACGCCCAGCTTGCGGTAGATGTTCGACAGGTGGAACTTGACCGTCTGCTCGGTGACGAACAGCCGGCTGGCGATATCGAGGTTCGGTAGTCCCTCCGCGACGAGCTTGAGGATCGCCAGCTCGCGGGTCGTAAGACCACCGGGAGCCGCAGGAGGCGCGGCCTCGGCACCACCACCGGACACGCTACGTGGGTGATAGACGGTGCCCTCGAAGACGCCACGGATCGTGGAGGCCAGGTCAAGCGGATTGATCGACTTGACCACGTACCCTGCGGCTCCGTATCCAAGCGCCTTTTCGATGTTCTCCGGGTCGTCGAACATCGAGAGCATGATGACCTTGAGATCGGGGTGCTTCTTTTGGAGCACCTGGAGGGTGGACAAACCATCACCCTTGGGCATGCGCATGTCGAGGATCACGACGTCCGGACGGACGCGCGGGACGAGTGCGAGGAGATCCTCGCCCGTCATCGCTTCGCCGACGACCTTGATATCGGGTGCGGTCTCGAGCGCACGCTTGATGCCATCGAGCATTAGGCGATGGTCGTCGGCAATCGCGACGCGCATCGGTGGCTTTCCCATGAAGGTGCTGTCGTCGGGCGCGGTGGTGGTCATGTCGAAGGTATCGGTCCGGATGTCGTGCTCCTTGACGGTTGGGGCATTACCAGGTGGCAGTCCATCGCGACCCACTAAGGACGCGATCCTTGGTCGTTGCTGTCGTACCGGGGACGCGCTATCTCGCATGGCATGGCAGCCGCGCGGTGCTCGTCTCGACGGCGCTGTTCCATCCGTCAGGATGGGCGGGCCGTCGACGCACGGCTAATCCAGAATCCTTTCCCGTCGATCACACGATGGTCACGCCGGCTCGCGGGAGGTCGTGCAGCGAGCTCTCTGTATGGAAGCGGGACGGATGGCTCCGCAGCTTGGACAGCTTACGACCTAGACATTCGTCTAGCCAGCGCCGACGGGCCCGTGGAACCGGATGGGGAGATTTTGTCCGCTAGGACCGCGCTGAACGCGTCGCACACACTGACACCCAGGCGTCACGGCGTCGGTGGCGCCGCGCCGAGTGCGACCACGTCACACGCGCCATCAGGTTGCGTCGGCCGAGATCCATCTGGCGGGAGTGCGTCGTGCGGAGCTGCGCTGCTTGAGTGTGTCGACGATTTCGGAGGCAGGGGTGCTCTTGTTCAGGAAGGCGGATGCGCCGCCCGCGAGTACCGAGCCGATGCCCTCTTGGTCGTCGGACATGGACAACATGACGACCTCAATACCTGGAAAATGGCTTTTGAGTGCCAGCGTCGCCTCAAGTCCGTCGACACCCGGCATCGAAAGATCCATCAGGACCACGTGGGGGTCGTGTTGTGCGGCCAACTCGACAATTCTGTCGCCGCGGTCGGCCTCACCCACCACCACGATCGCGTCGTCGCGCTCCAGCAGGGCCCGCAGGACCGCGCGAAAACGTGGGTTGTCGTCGACGAGCATGACGCGAATTGGGAAGTTGGTTGGCACCGGGATCCTTTCGCCATCCGGTTGCGCTGCGACTGCGTGGTGTTCTGTAGATAAAGCTACGCAGTAAGCGCGCCCGTGACTGCTATACGGCGGTCAAGGATTTTCTCTAAACGACCCAGCTCGCAGTGGTTTTCCCCCCTCGCGAGTAGAGCGGTACTATGGACGCGGATGACTGCACCCAAGCCACCGGCGAACGCGCTCGACGCCGAGAGTCTGTTGGGGATCCTCGACTGCGCGATCACGCTGGGTGATCTGCCGGGTGGACTCACCGAGTTGTGCGCGCGCGTCGCCGACGTGGTTGGCGCCCGTGCCGTTGCGATCATCACCGACACGGGCGCAGGTCGTCCGAGTGTGCTGGCGCTCTCGACGGCGTCGGAGCCGACGCGCGCCCAGATTGAGGTCGATGTGCCCGCCTATCTTGCGGCTGCGCAGGCGTTCACCGGCTCGATGCGCGCCGAGAACGGCGAGATGGTTGTGCCGATCCCCGGCGAAGGCGCGGTCGTTGTCCTCGGGATCGGCGATCGGGCGATGAGTGCGTGGGTTCGCCTCGCCGCGCAACTGGCAGCCGACCGCACGGGTGCCGCACTCACGTTGGCACGCGCGTGCGCCGATCTCGATCGCACGTTGGCGCGCATGCTGGAATCCGACGAGCGGCTGGTCGGTCGAATCGGGCTCGACATTCATGACGGACCGACGCAACACCTGTCGGTCGGCTTGCTCGAGGTACAGCTTCTGCAAGCCCAAATGGGCGACGCGATCGCGGCGGGGACGGTTCTGCCGGAGGGGCTTGAGGCATCGCTGGACCGCATCTACGAGACCCTGGGTGGGGCCCTTACCGAAATGCGAGAGCTCATCGGGTATCTGCGCCCGGCTCGGTTTCAGGGTCGTCGGCTGACCGAGATTCTCGGTGATGTCGTGACGGCGTTCGAAGCCCGAAGCGGCGTCGATGTGCAGTTCGATCAGCACGGGGCATTCCCGGTCGACGGGGTCTCGGTGACGCAGCGCATTACCTTCTACCGAATTCTCCAGGAAGCGCTGACGAACGCCCAGCGCCACGGTCAGGCGGACGTCGTGCGGGTCGAGCTCATCGATGACGATGCCGGGACGACCTTGACGGTGATCGACAACGGCAGCGGCTTTGACCCGGTCCCGTTCTCCCAAGCGGTGCTTGGATCCTCGATTGCGCGTTTTGGCTTGCACGGCATGCGAAATCGCACCACCATGCTCGGCGGCACCTTTGACATCCTGAGCGCGCTCGGTCAAGGATGCACGTTGCGCGTGCATCTGCCACGTTGGAGCCCGACCGCTGCTTCGGACCCGGACGGGTACTAGCGTGGTGCGGGTCAAGATCTGCGGGCTGACGGTCCCCGAGGAGGCCGAGGCCTGTGTGCAGGCAGGCGCATGGGGGATAGGGGTCGTGTTGGCGCCCGAGAGTCCGCGATACGTCGATCTGGCCCGCGCTACCGACGTGTTGGCGGGTGTCCCGGACCACGTTGCGCGCGTCGGGGTGTTTGTGGACGCGGGCCTTTTTGAGTTGGAACGGGCGGCCGATCAGATCGGCTTGACCCATGTGCAGTTGCATGGCACGGTCGACGTCCCCGGGGCACGCGCGGCGACGGGCCTCGCGGTGATCCTGGCTGTGCCCTTCACGGGTCCGGGATCCGTGGAAGGCGCCGCGATCGGCGCCGCGGACCTGGTGCTCTTTGACGCCGCCGTACCGGGGTTGCATGGCGGGACGGGGATTCGGTTGGACTGGGCTCAGTTGGCGGCCCATCGACCCGAGTACGCGTTCGGGCTTGCGGGTGGCCTGCGACCGGATAACGTTGCAGACGCGATCCACATGCTGCAACCGAGCGTTGTCGATGTCTCGAGCGGCGTCGAATCGTCTCCCGGGCGCAAAGACCACGTGAAGGTGGATGCATTCATGACGGCGGTCCGCAATGCCTGAGCTGGCGATGCGATTTGGCCCCTACGGCGGCCGGTACGTCCCCGAGACGGTCATCAGCGCCTTGGACGAGTTGGGTGAGGCGTATTCGCGCTATCGCGAAGACCCGGATTTTGTCGCCGAACTCGACGGGCTGCTCGCGTCATTTGTCGGGCGTGCGACCCCCCTATATTTGGCTGAGCGTCTGGGTGCGCGCTATGGCATCGAACGCTTGTATCTCAAACGAGAAGATCTCTGTCACACCGGGGCCCACAAGATCAACAATGCTCTCGGCCAGGTTCTGCTTGCGCAGCGGATGGGCAAGCGCCGCATCATTGCCGAGACGGGTGCGGGACAGCATGGCGTTGCGACCGCGACCGCGGCGGCCCTGTTCGGGATGAGTTGCTGTGTGTACATGGGTCGTACCGACATGCGCCGCCAGCGCCTGAATGTCATTCGGATGAAGATGCTGGGTGCCGAGGTTCGCCCCGTCGACGCCGGGACCGGTACGTTGAAGCATGCGACCTCAGAGGCAATCCGCGACTGGGTCACCAACGTCGCCGAGACCCACTATGTGATCGGCTCGGTCGTCGGTCCGGCGCCGTACCCCGAGATCGTTGCCGAGCTGCAGTCGGTCATCGGCCGCGAAGCGCGCAAGCAGATCCTCACGGTGGAAGGCCGGTTACCGGCCGTCACGGTTGCATGTGTCGGCGGCGGTTCGAATGCGATTGGGATCTTTCGCGGATTCCTCAACGATCCCGAGGTGCGGTTGATCGGCGTCGAAGCGGGCGGCGAGGGGGTGCATACCGGCCGCCACGGTGCGTCGCTCGGTCATGGAAAGCCAGGCGTTCTGCATGGGTCGCTGAGCTACCTACTCCAAGATGACGACGGCCAGGTCGTCGAGGCACACTCGATCTCTGCGGGACTCGACTACCCGGGTGTCGGCCCCGAGCACAGCCACCTGCGCGATATCGGTCGGGTGCGCTACGAGTCGGTGACCGACACCGAGGCGCTGGCGGCGTTCATTGATTTGAGCCGGTTCGAGGGCATTATCCCCGCGCTTGAGAGCGCGCACGCGCTTGCGCTGCTGGCGCGCGACGGTGCCGCGCTGGGGGCCGACGGCCCAGTGGTGGTGTGCCTGTCGGGGCGGGGCGACAAGGACGTCGAGCAAGCCGCCGCGGCCCTGGGAATCGATGTCTGACGGGGCTGCGCGGCTGCGGGCCGCATTTCCCACTGATCGTGCAGCGTTGATTCCGTATGTGATGGGGGGGTTTCCGAGCGTCGAGCAGAGCCTTGACTACGCGCGCGCGCTCGCACCCTATGCGGACATTCTGGAGCTCGGAATCCCGTTCTCGGATCCGCTGGCGGACGGACCAACGATTCAGGCGGCCGGTCAGCGCTCCTTGGCAGCGGGAACCCGTCCGGGCGACGTGATCGACATCGCCGCCGCGCTGCGGGGTGGCCCGCCGGTGGTGCTGATGACCTACGTGACGCTCCTGATTGCCGCTGGTCCGGGGGCGTTCTTTGCCCGCGCCGCCGCCGCCGATGTCGCGGGGGTGATCATCCCCGACCTTCCGATTGACGAGGGTGACGAGATTCGCACGGCGGCACACACGTCCGGCGTGGCCGTCGTGCCGTTGGCCGCACCCACGACGACCGATGAGCGTTTGCATGCGATCGGTCGAGAATCCGACGCGTTTACGTATCTCGTGTCGGTGGCGGGGGTCACCGGCGGCGAGGTGGCCGTCGACGAGAGTTTGCGTGAGTTTGTCGGGCGTGCGCGCCGGGCCATCGAGGGACCGCTCGCGGTCGGATTCGGGATTCGCACGCCCGCGCAGGCCGCGGCTATCGGTGGGTTCGCCGACGGGGTTGTGATCGCGAGCCACCTGGTCCGCTTGATCGAGGATGCCGAGGATCACGCGCACGCGATCGCCGCGCTGGACCACTATGGTGCGGAACTCATTGCGGCGCTCGCCGGGGCTCGCACCGCATAGCTTGGCATCCTGCGGGGCGTTACGGCGTTCGAATGATCACCTGGTTGGCGCGGCCGAGCGTTGAGCCGTGCGCGCTCGCACCCGCGCATCCCAGGTGCTTGACGCAGACGCCCGCCCCGATCAGGCCACTGGACACCAAGAGCGTGACGCCAACGACGATCACGGCGACGATGATGAGGGTTCGCACCTTAACCGGGTTCTCTCTGGCGGTTGGCGATCCTGCATGCGTCGGTCGGGCCAGACCATCCGGTGCGGTCGTGCCGAATGGCGCCAAGGGCAGTCACTGGGCGCAAAGGCTTCCCATCCGGTGCGCGTACATGCCAGCATGCTGTTGATGCACCTGCGCCCCGATTTTGCCCAGCGAATGGCCGACATTGCCCCGTTCGAGGTGATGGAGGTCTTGGAGGCCGCCCGCCGGCTTGAGGCGGACGGGCGCGATGTGATCCACCTCGAGGTCGGGGAGCCCGACTTTCCGACCCCTGAACCGGTCATCCGGGCCGCGCAGGCTGCCCTCGCGAGCGCGCCGATGTTCTACACGTCGGCGCTCGGCATGCCGGAGCTGCGCCAAGAGATCAGCGACTGGTACGCGGGCACCTTTGGCGCGGCGGTCCCGCCCGCACGGATTGTGGTCACCGCGGGCTCGAGTGCGGCACTGCTGATGGCCTTGGGGGCACTGATCGATCCGGGCGACCGCGTGCTGATGTCCGATCCGGGATATCCGTGCAACCGCAATATCGTCCGCTTTCTCGACGCGGAGCCGGTGCTCGTCCCCAGCGGCCCCGATGACGGCTACCAACTTACGGCCGCACTCGCACGTGCCGCGTGGGGTCCCGGCGTGAGGGCGGCGATCGCCGCGTCACCCTCGAATCCCACCGGCACCTGTCTGAGCACACGCGAGTGGATCGCTCTGTTGGAGGTATGCCGAGAGCGCCAGGGCACGCTGATTGCCGACGAGATCTATCAGGGCCTGGTGTACGACGCCCCGGCCGAGACGGTGCTCTCGGTGGCCGACGATGTCTGGGTCGTCAACAGTTTCTCGAAGTACTTCCAGATGACGGGTTGGCGACTTGGCTGGCTCGTGGTGCCCGACGGTTGCACTCGCGAGATCGAAAAGATCGCACAGAACCTGTACATCAGCGCTTCGACCCCTGCGCAGTACGCGGCAATGGCCGCGATGCAGCCGGAGGGGTTGGCGATTCTGGAGGCCCGCCGCGTCGAACTGGCTGCACGTCGGGACGTGCTGCTTGAGGAGTTGCCGAAGATCGGCTTTGCGGTGAGGGCTCGTCCGCAAGGTGCCTTCTACATCTACTGCGATGTCTCAACGTTCACCGACGACAGCTTTGCGTTTGCTGGTTGGCTCTTGGAGCAGACAGGGGTGGCGCTGACCCCCGGTCGCGACTTTGGTGAGGCTGCGCCGGCGCAGCATGTCCGCATTGCATATACCCAGCCAGTCGATCGGTTGCGCGAGGCCGTAGCTCGCATTGGCGCGGCGCTCGAGCGGTTGCCCGCTCGCGACTCGCCAGTACGCGGGCGTAATGGCGATCTGCGATGAGGCCGAGGTAATGCCCGAGCAGACGTGCACTGCCCGCGCCGCCGCGCGGACGCTGAGGAATAGCCTCAACACACTGCGACGCTGGGATCGTGCCGGTCGCATTCAGACGATCTGCGAGTCCGTAAACCGGCGGGTCGATTTGGCGATCGAGATCCCACCGCTGATCGCTTGGCGATTGGCACAGACGCGCCTGAACGCCAGTAATCGACTCGAGAGCGTCGTGGGCGAGGTGCGCGTCCGTGTGCTGTTTGCCGGCATCCAACCGGATGTGGCAACACCCGCACCGGTGGTAGCCATCGCCACTCTGAAGGCCGCAGACGACGTCGGCTCGGGCCCCGGCGCGTTCGCACGAGCGGTCGTCAAGACGACCTCGGCGATGATCGCGGCGATCGACCCGGGTCCGGTCCAATGAGCCCGCGGGGCTGGCAGCGGCTGCTGCTCGCCGTCGTGCTGATCGGGCTCGGAGCGCTCGTTGTGCGTGAGACGTCCCCATCCGGGTCATCGGGCCCGACAGCCATCGGTCACGCTCCGTCGGGGGTGACGGTCCTGGCGGCCGTATCGATCGCCCCTGCGATCACCGCGATGGCACCCGATGATCGCTTGAGTTCGGGCAACTCCGACGCGTTGGCCGCGCAGGTTATCGAAGGGGTTCCCGCCGACGTATTGGTTTCGGCGGATCTGAAGAGCCCCGCCGCACTTCATGCGAAGGGGCTCGCCGAAGTCCCGGTCGTGATTGGCCACGACCGGTTGGTCGTTATCACGCCCGCCGCGAACCCGGCCAGGATTCATTCGGTCTCGGATCTCCAACAGCATGGCGTGCGCCTGGTGATCGGTACGGCGGGGTCACCCATCGGCCGGTACACCCGCGCCGCGCTCGCGAAGCTGAGTCTCTCGGGCGCCCTGCGCAACGTCGTGAGCAATGCACCAGACGCCTCCACGATTACGACCGACGTCGTACTCGGGGATGCGACGGCGGGAGTCGTCTACCAAAGTCAAGCCCAGGGTCTGGGGACCAAGGTCAAGGTCATCAGGATCCCGGCGGCTGCACAGCCAGTGATCAACGATTCCGCCGTGGCGTTGGTTTATGCGCCGCACCCGGCGGCAGCTGCAGCCTTTGTCGCCTATCTGCTGGGTCCCAATGGTCAGGCGTATCTCCGCCGATATGGGTTTCTGGCGCCCTGAGACCCCCAGCGGTCGCGATCTGAGTCGCGGCCTTGTTGGTCTGACTGCTGTCGTTGGCCCCTCGGGCGAGCGCGATCGTCGTCCGCGTTCCGCTCGGCAGCCCGGGCGATAGCAAGGTCGCGGTCGATGCGCTCAAGGTCACGATCGGTGCACCAGGTACCTTTGTACTGTTGCGAGCGCACTTTCGTCGGTGGGCGGCCGCGTTGATGTTCCGTGAGCTCCCGACGGTCTTGTCTCCACCGCCGGCGGGGAGTGGCGCGCGCCCGCGCGAGGGTCAATGGGCCCGTGAGGAGGATCTTGACGCGTTGTTGTGGCACGACGACGGCTGCCGCCGCTGACGATTGTGGTTCCTGCGGGAGGCGACGATCAGCGCGTGGAGTGAGACGGCACGCCCGGTGCCGTCCACGGGTGACTGGCGTTGTCCGGTGACGCACGTGGCCGGCCCTGTGCGATCCATCGGTCTCCGATGCGCTTGGGGTCCGCCTGTGGGAGGAGTACCGCCGAAGGCTGACCGAGGTCGGCATCAACAGCGGCCGCATCCTGATGTGGGACGCCGCAGAGGAGGTGGCGTGCGTCGTGACGCTTACGTGGGGCAGTTAGCGCAGCGTCGGCCAGAACGGACTCAAACACAGCCGCGAGCGTGCGATGGCGTCGTCGACTTGGACTGCGACCTGGCGGTCGCGGTCGGGCTCCGGCGTCGGCGGGGTGTCCTCGGTCCACGTGCGT
>JADGPH010000047.1 GCA_017882555.1 Thermoleophilia bacterium | reverse complement strand
GCAGACCAAGCCGTTGTAGCGCGGATCGGTACGTCGTAGCGAAAACACGGTCCGCCACCCGCCTGTGGTGGCGAGCATGTCTCGCAATGATGGCCCCGTACGCGCAACTAATTCAGCAGTGTGATATTAAAGATCATGCGCATAGCCGAATCGCAATCGACGACAGGGGGCCCGCAATCGACGACAGGGGGCCCATGCCACGGCGAAGGCTGAATACGGCCACGACCGGCACTCTCGCGCGAGTCAATCAAACCGCCATCCTTGAGGCGCTTCGCAACTCCGGCGCCCTGTCTCGCCAACAGATCGGTGCAATGACGGGGCTCAGCCCCGCGACCGTCAACCGACTGACCGCCGCCCTCATCGAGGAAGGCATCGTGGCATCCGCCGGTCGGGAGCCTTCGACCGGTGGTCGTCCCTCCGTGCTGCTGCGCTACGCTGGTGGGTCGCGGCTCGTAGCAGCAATACAGTTGCGCGCCGACCGTGCCTCGGGCATCCTTGTTGACTTTGATGCGAAGATCGTGTTCCGACGGGAGATCGATTTTGACCCGCGACCATTCCGGCTAAACAATCGTTCGAATGCCGTGACGCGCGCCGGCCAACGGGAAGGCGGGCTCGCGCAGACGATCGAGTTGTTCGATCTGCTCATCAGCACGGCCCAGACCATGGGTACGCCTTGCCTGGCAGTTGGGATTGCCGTGCCCGGCGTGGTGCAGCACCCGGAGGGCAGCGTCGGCCGCATGCCGGAACTCGGCTGGGACGGGGTGCAACTCGGCAGTCTGCTGCGCCGGCGTACCTCGCTGCCCATCGTCATCGAGAACGACGCGAATGCGCTGGCTTTCGGCGAGCTTCATCGCGGTGCAGGGCAGGAGGTGAACAGCCTCGTCGCGCTCGTGCTTGAGAACGGGCTCGGCGCGGGAATCATCACCAACCGTAAGTTGCACCGCGGGGCGCGTGGCGAAGCGGGGGAGATCGGATACCTGCTGATGGACCGGTCGTCGCTGCTCCGCTCGTACTCCGATTATGGCGATTTGGAGGACCGCATCGGCTCCGTCGCGCTCACCCGGGCCGCCCGGGAACACGGCATCGAGGTTGCGGAACGGGAGTTGCTCACCGCGGGGGACATCTTCTCACTCGCCGACAATGGCGACGCCGCCGCGCGCGAGCTCGGCGACGAGATCCTCGACATGGTCGCCATCGCCATCGCCGCGATGGTGATGATCCTCGACCCGGAGCTAGTTGTGGTTGGGAGCAATTTTGTCGGGAGCGCAGAGACCGTGATTCCCGGCATCCGAGAAAGGCTCACCGGCCGCATTATTCGCGTGCCTCCCCTCGTTGCCGCGACCCACCGCAACGATGCCGTGCTCCTGGGCGTCGCCGAACTGGCGGCGAGCGAGGTCCATGGTTTCGCCTACCTCGCCTACTGAGCTCCCCTCATCGCCGTGGTGGTGCCTCTGCGGGGGGGACTAGTCACGCGAGGGCCCTCTTGTTGCCTCGAAAATGACGTGTGACTGAGCGTGGTAGCCAGCCACGGCTCAAGCGGCAGGCGAGATGGGGTTGAGGGTGACGCTGTAGCCGAGTTGGTTGAGTTGGCGAATGGCCCGACTGCGTGCCCTGTCGGGGTTGCGGTTGAGGAAGTGGTCCGGTCCCAGGTCCTGGTAGTCGACCTCGTCGTGCAGCATGTGCCAAACCGCGATCCACGCACAGCTCGTCCAGAATCGTGGCCTTACCCGCTCGCGACGCCGACCGGTACCGCGTCGCCGTGGCCGTCGTAACCGCCTGCGCTGGCCCATCGTCAGTCCCATGGTCGAAGCTGGCCCGACCCCAACAGGAAACCTCCATCGCCGCGCCGTACGCGGGCACTTGTACCTGGGGCAACGATCCCTGCTACGCGGGCATCTTTCGTGAGTCAACTCGGCCCATTGACAGAGCTGACCGGCGGCGCCTAGCCTAGTACCACTTCTTCTCACTCAGACTAGAAAGAAGTGCTGGCATCGTTCCAGCCAGCCCAAAGACGCGCTGTGGGAGTCTCATTGTTCGTCGGTATCGACATTGGGGGCACGAAGACCCACGTGCTCGTGGAGGAGGACAACCACGTCATCCTCGACCGGGTCCTGCCCACGAGTGCGTGGCAGTGCGGAGGTCTGCTCGACGACGACGAGAACGTTACGCGTCTGCTCGCGACCATTGCGGATGTCGCGGGTGCGGCATCCGCCCCGCTCGTCATCGGCGCACACGGCCTCGACAGCGAGTGGCAGACTCTCGAATTTCAACTGTCGTTGACAAGTCGCCATCTCGGGCCAGTGCGCGCCGTCAATGACGTCGAGCTGCTCGGGCCGGCCGGAGGCTTCGACGACGCGATCGCCGTGATTGTCGGGACAGGTTCCAAGGTTGTCGCACACACCAGCGAAGGCGCATCCCTCTCCGCGGGTGGCTATGGCTTTCTGCTAAGCGACCCGGGGAGTGCTGCGATGCTCGCTCGCCAAGCGGTGCGCGCGGTGCTCAACGCGCGGGATGCGGGCCTGCAGCCCGACGCCCTGGCGCACGGTCTGATGAACCACTTTGGCGTCGATGATGAGATCGCCCTCTCCTATGCCTTCACTGCGAACGCCCGCCTCACCTCTTGGGGGGCGTTGGCACCGATCGTTTTCGCTGCGGCTGATGACGGTTCCACGCTCGCAGCGAAGGTAGTCGACGACGCAGCCAAAGAGCTTGCCTTCGGAGTCGGACAGGTCTGCGAACGCGGCGCAGTCGGCGCCGACGTGGTCTGCGCCGGCGGCGTCATCTCGAACCAACCACGATTCTATCGGGCGCTCGCCCGACAAATCGACGATCTTGGTCTTGGGCTAACGGCGCACCTGCTAACCGTCGCTCCGGTGACCGGGGCTCTCGCGCTCGCACGAAGAATGCGTACCCCAGCACCGTCCAATGAATCACGGAGGAACTCATGAAATTCAATAACAAACTAACGAGGAGGACCGCGGCTGGGCTCGGCCTCGTGGCCGCGGTATCGCTCGCCCTCTCCGCCTGCAGCGTCACGGGCGGTTCAACATTGGGAAACAGCGAGCGAGACAGCACCGGCACGCTGCACTAGGGGGTCAGTATTCACGCGGCATCGACAGGCCTGGCGCAGCACCTCGAGGGACTCCTCGAACCTTGCGCGCACGCCGGCCTGATAGCACCAAAGTCACCTCAGCGGAAATCAATGAAGATGGCGGTGAAGAGCTCTTGGTTGAGCAGCGTCGACTCCTTCTGACCCACGCACATCCCGACGACGAGTCGTGTGCGACCGGGGGCACGATCGCCAAATATGTCGCAGAGGGAGCGCGTGTGACGGTTGTGACGTGCACGCGGGGAGAGCAGGGCAAAATCGTCGTCCCCGAACTTGCACATCTGGCCGCCGATCGGCAGGACACTTTGGGCGATCACCGCTCGGCCGAGTTGCGCAACGCGGTTGCCGCGCTTGGGCTCG
>JADGPH010000261.1 GCA_017882555.1 Thermoleophilia bacterium | reverse complement strand
GTTACTCACCCGTTCGCCGCTGTACTCACTCCCGAAGGAGCTTTCTCGCTCGACTTGCATGTGTTAAGCACGCCGCCAGCGTTCGTCCTGAGCCAGGATCAAACTCTCCATAAAGAAAGTTTTGGCCAACAGGTCCACAAGGAACCAAATGCTGACCGAACTTTAGAAGAGCGCCATCAACTCAAAAAGCCGATGACGTCCTAGCGTGTCTATTTATTAATCAGATTCGGCTCACGCCGAATGATCGTAGTAGACGGGGTTCGTGTATGACCTAGTCACTGAATCTCAGGTCTCCCTGGATTCAAATGCATGCTGATCAGTTTTCAAGGAGCACGCCGGATTACCCGGACTGCAACTGCCACTTGCAAGTTTCGCGACCTCTGCTCACAGAGGCCCTTCCGCGCGGACGCATTGCGCGTCTCTTACGCGGGGAACCCCAGATTGCTCGGGTCAGACATGCGAAGGCTCAAGCGACTGTCCTGCTCGAACGGGGTACCTCCCCGATCGGCCTGTGAATAATGCTCTTTTGACACACCTATGTCAAGGGGTTTGGGGGCGAGCAGCCGACCGTCTCAGACGAGTCGGACGAACCTGCGCTTGCCCGCGCGCAGGATCTGCCCGCGCAATGCGGAGGCGGGCATATCGAGCTCGGTGACCGGGCCGGTCTCGAGTGCCACACCGCCCTGGGCAATCAGGCGGCGAGCCTCGTTCCGAGACGCGATTCCGAGTGCGTCCACGAGCAGCGCCGGCATATGAATATCGCCATCTTGCAGGGAATAATGTGGCACATCTGTCGGCGCTTCCCGGTCCCGCACCACTCGGTTGAAGTGCTCTTCGGCATGCCGGGCACGATCTGCGTCGTAGAAGCGCGCGACCACGAGTCGGCCCAAGCGGCGCTTGTCCACTCCGGGGTGATCCGTCCCTGCGGATTCGGCGGGAAACATCAGCCGAAAGTACTCGGGCATCAACGCATCAGGGATGCTCATGATCTTCCCAAATTGCTCCTCGGGTGCATCGGTAACCCCGATGTAGTTGCCCAAGGATTTGCTCATCTTCTGGATGCCGTCGGTGCCCGGAAGAATCGGCATGGTTAACACCACCTGCGGCTCCATCCCGTAGCGGGATTGAATCTCGCGCGCGAGCATCAGATTGAACAGCTGGTCGGTTCCGCCGAGCTCGACGTCGGCCTCAAGTGCCACCGAGTCATACGCCTGCAGCAGCGGGTACAGCAGTTCCAGCACCGACACCGGTCGGTCCTCATTCATCCGCGCGGCGAAGTCGTTACGACGCAGGAGCTGGTTGATCGTGGCTTTTGACGCCAATTCAAACAGCGGCGCAAGTCCCATTTTCCCGAACCACTCGCCGTTTGCTCGCACCTCGGTGCGCTCGGCGTCGAGGATCCGAAAGGCTTGATCGCGGAAGGTCTGGGCGTTGATGAGGATCTCTGGCTCCGAGAGCATCGGCCGCGTCGAAGTGCGTCCACTGGGGTCCCCGACCCGCGCCGTCCAATCGCCGATCACGAGCACGGCGGTATGGCCTGCGTCTTGGAACTCGCGCAACTTGCCGAGCACCACGCAATGGCCCAGGTGGATGTCCGGGGCAGTCGGATCGACCCCGAGCTTGACCCGCAAGGGCCGCCCCGCGTCGATCTTCTCGGCGAGTGCCTCGACGTTTGGCTCGCAATTAATTGCGCGGGCGACGAGCGCCTGTGCGCGTTCGCGCCCGGCGACGCTCGGTCCTGACTCACTCATGCAGCGATCCGTTCAGGTGACGGGTGTGGCGTTGTGGGTGGGCGCGAGACCCACGCCGAGTCGGCGAGCGTGTAGCGCCAGGATCGTCCAACATCTCGAGAGATCCCGACCCGCGGGCTTTGCACGACGACGATGCCCTCGCCGGGGCGCGGTAACACCTGAATGCCGGCGGCGTCCGTCCGCTCCCGCAGGTACGTCCCGTTATCGGGACCGGCGATGTCAAATGCGGCGGCGAGCCGTCCAGGACCGCGACACAGGTCACGATCGGATATCCCACCCCGACGCTCGCGCATCACCGCAAGCCCAAGCGTGGGCTCGATGGCACGCAGCAAGACGGCCGCCCCCACGCCGTCGTCGCCGCAAACGATGTTCGCACACCAATGCAATCCGTAGCTGCGATACACGTAGAGGCACCCCGCCGGGCCGAACATCACACGCGACCGAGGGGTCGGCCCGCGAAAGCTGTGGGAGGCGGCATCCCACTGCTCGTAGCGCTCGACCTCGACGATCACCCCGGCGACCCCGCGACCCGCGAGCACACAACCAACCAACTCCGGCGCGACTGCTCGGGCGGGACGGGCAAAGAAGTCCGGGCCCAGCGGTCCTACCACCGCCCGACCTCAGCGCGCGCCGCATCCCACTGCTCGATCACACGCGCTCGCGAGGTGCCGCCCGCCGACACCTTGGCCTCCGCGCTCGCCTCGGCGGTAAGCGCCGGCAACACGATGCCCGCCATGCCCGCGTCGGTGATCTCCGCAGAGTTCGCGTCCGCCAAGCCCACCCCTCGCGCAAGGCATGCGCGCACCAGGAGTCCGACCGCCTCGTGGGCGCGGCGAAATGGCCAGCCGGCCCGGACGAGGTGATCCGCCAAGTCCGTCGCGGCCAGATACCCATCCTGGCAGGCTGCCGCCATCCGATCGGTCCGGAAGACCGCCCCTTCGAGCATCCCCGCAAGCGCGGGCAAGAGGAGCTCTACGGTATCGATCGCGTCGAAAAGAAAATGCTTGTCCTCTTGCAGATCCTTGTTGTACGCGAGCGGCAGTTTGGCCACCAGGCTCTGCAATCCGGAGTAATCGGACACGACGCGCGCCACCTTGGCGCGGGCCAACTCAGCCGCATCGGGATTCTTTTTTTGCGGCAGCATCGAGGAACCCGAGGTGAAGGCATCCGAGAGCTCCACAAATCCAACCTCGTCGCTGGCCCAGATCACGAGTTCTTCACCCAGGCGCGACGTGTGCACACACAAGGTTGCCGCTGCGTGCAGGTAGTCGGCGACCGCGTCGCGGCTTGCGACGCTGTCGAGGCTGTTCGCGGTCGGCCGGACGAACCCCAGCGCCTCCGCCGTCATCTGCCGATCGATCGGGAATCCCACGCCGGAGAGTGCACCCGCCCCAAGTGGTGCTTCGGCAAGCGATTCATCACGCACCAACCTCAAACGCCGGTGATCCCGAATGAGCATCTGCACGTACGCGAGCAAGTGATGGGCAAGGCGCACGGGCTGAGCGCGTTGCAGATGGGTGTAACCGGGAAGCAGAGCCTCGACGTGCCGTTCAGCCTGGGACAGCAGAACGTTCGCCAGGACCGCGACCGCCGCAAGTTGCCCGTCGACGGCATCGCGCAGATACAGCAGAACATCGGTTGCGACCTGGTCGTTGCGACTTCGGCCGGTATGCAGACGGCGCCCAGCGTCTCCGATAAGTTCGGTCAGTCGGCGCTCGACGGCGGTGTGGATGTCTTCGTCGCCCGGCTGGACGAAAAATGATCCGTCGCTGAACTCCGCGGCGACCCGATCGAGTCCGTCGGCGATTGACTTGCCGTCCTCGTCCGACAGGACGCCCGTGGCGACAAGCATCTGGGCGTGGGCACGCGATCCGGCGATGTCGTGGGCCCACATCCGCGAGTCCACGGCAAATGACGCGTTGAGCCGGTCAAAGGCTTCCGACGGCCCACCCTCAAATCGTCCTCCCCAGAGACGCACGCCGTCGCTCACGAGCTCACCGCAGCGGAAAGTCGCTCCAGCACACTCGCCAACGCGGTACACACCTGATCAACCTGGGATTCGGTCATCTCCGGGAAGAATGGCAAGGCGATTGTCGACGAGCTGATCGCCTCGGTGATGGGCAAGGCGCCGGGTCGGTACCCGAATTGCTGCTGATAGAACGGCTGCAAGTGGATGCACGGCAGATAGGGCTTGGCCGAGATCTCCATGGCGTCCAGCTCCATGATCACCGCATTGCGATCGATGCCCGGCGCAAGTCGGGGGGCATACACAAACCATGACCGCCGCTGATCGCCGGTAAACATGGGCTCGACTCCCGGGGTCTCCTGCACGCGCTCCTGGTACCACCCGGCCACCCTCTCGCGATCGGCGAGCATGTCGTCCAGGTGCTCGAGCTGCGCAACCCCGATCGCGGCATGGACGTCCGAGAGCCGATAGTTAAAGCCTAAGCGCGAGTGAACGAGCCACGCCCCATCGTCGCTTCTCCCTTGGTTGGACAGGCTTTTGAGCAGCATCGCCAGATCATCGTCATCGGTGAGGATCACGCCGCCTTCTGCGGTAGTGAGCTGCTTGTTGGCGTAGAACCCGTACACCGCCGGGTGGCCCCAGGTCCCCAGCTTCTTGCCGTCGTAGTCCCCGTCGATGCTCTGGCAGGCGTCTTCCACAATGGCCAGCCCGTGACGCTCGGCGATCTCGATCAGCGCCGGGATCTCTGCCGGGTATCCGAAGATGTCGACGATCACAAGCGCCTTGGTGCGAGGCGTGATGGCGGCCTCCACAGCGGCAGGGTCCATGTTAAAGGTCCGGGGATCGACCTCGGCAAACACCACATCGGCGCCGGTAAACAGCACCGCGTTCGCCGACGCCACAAATGAAAAGGACGAGGTGACGACCTCGTCACCGGGGCCAATTCCCGCAGCATGCAGGCACATGTGCAACCCCGCGGTGCCCGACGAACTGGCGATCGCGTGCCGCACGCCGATCCGCTCGGCCCAGTCACGCTCAAAGCGGGCCAGCATCGGACCCAACGACAGCTGTCCCGAGCGCAGCACCGCATCCACGAGTTCCCGCTCGCGCTTGCCGATCACCGGCTTCGCAAGCGGTATGCGTGGCTGACCGGGTGTCACGGAGCCGTACCGGTATTGGCCGCATGCCGAGTGCGGCGCCGCACTCCGTAGGCAAGGCTGTCGATCAACGCATCCCACGACGCCTCGATAACGTTCTGACTCACGCCCAGAGCACCCCAAGTCTCCTCGCCGTCTGACGAGTCCAGAAGGACGCGGGTGGTCGCACCGGTCCCCTTGTCCTCGTCAAGGATGCGCACTTTGAAGTTGACCAACTCAATTTGGGCGAGCTCGGGAATCCGTGGCTCGAGCGCGGCCCGTAGCGCTGTGTCGAGCGCGTTGATCGGTCCGTTCCCGGACCCGCGTGCCTCCACGCGCTCACCGTCGTGGACCATCGTGATCGTCGCATCGGTAGACACCTTGCCGTCGGCGACCTTCTCGGTGACGACGCGGAAGCGCTCTAATGTAAACAGCGGCCTGAAGACCCCGGTCTCGCGCTCGATGAGCAGTTCAAACGACGCGTCGGCCACCTCAAAGTGATAGCCCTGGTGCTCGAGATCCTTGAGCCGCGCCAGAATCCGCGGGACATCGTCGCCGGCAGACAGGTCGATTCCCATCTCATGCGCCTTGGCGACGATCGTGCCCCGCCCGGAGAGCTCACTCACCAGCACATGGCGCTCGTTGCCGACCGCCGCAGGACTGATGTGCTCAAAGGTGCGCTCGTCGGCGAGCATCCCGGCCACGTGCATCCCACCCTTGTGAGCGAACGCGTTACGACCGACATAGGGCGCCCAGTTGTCGGGCTGCAGATTGGCCGTCTCGGCCACGAAATGGCTCAAGGAGGTCAGCTCCACCAGGCGGTCCTCGGGCACTGTCGCAAAACCCATCTTCAGCGAAAGCGACGGGATGATGGACACGAGATTGGCATTGCCACACCGCTCCCCGTAGCCGTTGACCGTGCCCTGGACCATACGCGCGCCTTCGACGACGGCGGCCAGGGAGTTCGCCACACCACACCCGGCGTCGTTGTGTGTATGGATCCCCAGCTGGGCGTTCGGCAACGCGGCGCGCACCGTGCCCACGGCACTGGCGACCTCGTGTGGCAAGGTCGCCCCGTTGGTGTCGCACATTGTGATCCAGTGCGCGCCCGCGACCGCGGCAACCCGCAGGCATTCGAGCGCATAGTCGGCGTGGGCCGCAAACGCATCAAAGAAGTGTTCGGCGTCGTAGATGACCTCTTTCCCCTGAGCCACCAGATACGCCACCGACTCTTCGATCATGCGCAGATTCTCGGCACGATCGACCTTGATGACCTTCTCGATATGCAGATCCCAGGTCTTCCCAACCAGCGTGATCACCGGCGCGTAACAGTCGGCAAGTCCCACCATTGCGGGGTCATCAGCCACCGCAACACCCTTGCGCCGAGTCATCCCGAATGCGGCAATCTTCGTTGCGCCCAGGTCCTCGGATTCGAGCGCCTCGAACATCTCGGCGTGCTTTGGGTTCGACATTGGGAACCCCGCCTCGATGTAGTGCATACCGATCTCCGACAGGCGCCGTGCGATCGCCACCTGCTCGTCGACCGAGAGGCTCATGCCCTCGCGCTGTAAGCCGTCCCTGAGCGTCGTGTCATAGAGAAAGATCGATTCCATCGGCGTATCAGCGCTGCGCCTGTTCGGGCACCGCGACGTAGTCGAGCCACTCGGACGAGCGCGGATCCCGGCCCAAGGTGGCCGCAAAGAATCGTTCCTGCAGGCGACGGGTGATCGGACCGGGCTCGCCGATCGGATGGTCGTCGACCTCGTTGATCGGGCACACCTCGGCCGCCGTACCGGTCACAAAGACCTCATCGGCGATGTACAGCTCGGCACGTGCCAGCTCGCGCTCCACAACCGGGATGCCCTCGTCCTTGGCGAGCTGGATTATCGTCGCCCGCGTAATCCCCTCGAGGATCGATGCGTTGACCGGCGGGGTCAGCAACTCACCCGCCCGCACCACAAAGATGTTCTCCCCGGAGCCGTCGGCCACATACCCGGCTTCGTTGAGCAGGATCGCCTCTTGATAGCCGGCCTTGTGGGTCTCCACCTTGGCGAGGATCGAGTTCAGATACTGGCCGCCCGCCTTCGCGGTTGCCGGAATCGTCGAGCTCCCAATGCGCCGCCAGCTGGAGGTCTTGGCGCGGATACCGTGTTTGAGCCCGTCGTCGCCGAGGTAGGCGCCCCACTCCCACGCCGCGATCGCCACATCCACCGGCGCATCCAAGGGGAACAGCCCCATCGTTCCGTACCCTCGGAAGGCAATCGGCCGGATGTAACACTCGTGCAAGCCGTTGACGGCGATCACGTCATGTACGGCTTGGCGCAGCTCGTCATAGGTGTACGGGATCGGCATGTAGTACATCGATGCCGACCGCTGAAGCCGTTCGAGGTGCTCGCGCAGGTGAAAGACGGCCGTGCCCCGGTCGGCAGCGTACGCCCGAATGCCTTCGAATACCGACGATCCATAGTGAAGGCCATGGGACAGCACGTGCACTTGGGCGTCGGCCCAGTTCACGAGCGAGCCGTTCATCCAGATCTTTTCGGCTTCCTGCATTTGGCGGGCC
>JADGPH010000260.1 GCA_017882555.1 Thermoleophilia bacterium | reverse complement strand
GTGCTCTGGACGTTGCTCGGTTGGCAATTCGCGCTCGGCGAATACATCGGTGGGATCATCATGATCGTGCTGATGGCGGTGCTGTTGCGTCTGTTCGTGTCGCCGCGGCTTGAGACGCGCGCCCGCATGCACGCCCGCGCCGCGGACCCCGGCCACCAGCACCAGTCCGCGGAATCGGACCGGACCAACTGGGGCACGCGACTGCGATCAGCGCAGGCATGGTCGGATGTGGCCCACAACTTTCGCGGCGACGTACAGATGCTCCACCGCGAGATCGGGATCGGCTTCCTGGTGGCCGGCTTTATCGGTCTGTTGGGCAACGGGTTCTTCCAGGCGCTGTTTCTGACCTCCGCGCCAGCGCCGGTGCGGATCAGCGAGAACGTCCTCATCGGACCGATCATCGCCGTGGCGTCGTTTGTGTGCTCGGTCGGCAACGTGCCGCTTGCCGCGGTGTTGTGGTCGGGCGGGTTCTCGTTTGCCGGGGTGATGGCCTTCATCTTCGCGGACCTTATCGTCCTGCCAATCATCGCCGTGTATCGCAAGTACTACGGGTGGGCATTCACGATCAGGATCACGGCCCTGATGTACGCGACGATGGTGCTTGCCGGTCTGATCGTGGCAGGGCTGTTCGACGTGTTCGGTTGGCTTCCGAGCACGCATCCCACCCGCAGCCACCTGTTTGGGGCGATCGGCCTCGACTACAAGCTTGTCTTGAACCTGGCCGGGGTCGTGATCTTCATTGGGCTGTATGCGCTTACACTGCGTCGTGGTGCGAAGGACCCCGTCTGTGGGATGACGGTCGATCGCGCGAAGGCGCTGCGCGAGATCGTCGACGGCACGGCCTACTACTTCTGCTCGAACGCCTGCCGTCAGGCGTTCGGTGGGCACGCGGGCGCGGACGGACACCACCACGGCCACCTCGACGGCCACGCAGACCTGCATGAGACCACGGATATGCCGGCCATCGACCCCGTCTGCGGGATGATCATTGATCCTGAGAGCGCGCTCTCGGCGGTCGTCGACGGCACGACGTACTACTTCTGCTCAGCCCACTGCCAACACACCTTCGCGGGCCTTGATGGGTCGCCGCGCGAGCACGGCAACCACCCGCACGGAGCGGACTGATTACATCGGTGTGCGGCGGCGCGATGCTCGCCCGAGCGGGGACGTTGGGCCCCGGCTTGGCGCAGGACTGCGGCGTTCTACTCGGTGGCGTCCGTGTCGGGGTTGCGTTCCGGCACGACGTGCAATTCCGGCTTCGGGGCCATCGCCTGTGCAGTGGTGGTCTCGCGGGTCAGGAAGCTCACCAAGTCGGTCACGGCACTCATCAGCGGGGCAGGGAACACGATCGTCGAGTTCTTGTCGACCGAGATCTCCACGAGCGTCTGCAGGTTTCTCAGCTGCAGGGCGATTGGGTGTTGCATCATGATGTCCGACGCGTGGGCGAGTTCGGTCGCTGCGAGCGCCTCGCCGTTGGCACTGATGATCTTTGCGCGCTTTTCGCGCTCGGCTTCCGCCTCTTTGGCCATCGCGCGCTTCATCGCCTCGGGCAATTGGATGTCCTTGAGCTCGACCATCGTCACAACGACGCCCCAAGGTTCGGTCTGGACATCCAAGATGTCGCGCATGTGCTTGTTGAGCTTGTCGGTGCTCGTAAGTGCTTCGTCGAGGGTGTGCTGGCCGATGACCGCACGGAGTGTGGTCTGGGCGATGTAGTCGATCGCCGAGATGACATCTTCGATGGCGACCACCGCTTGGATGGGGTCGACGACCCGGTAATAGGCAACCGCTGAGACCCCGACGGTGACGTTGTCGCGCGTGATGATCTCTTGGGATTGGATCGGCATCGTCACGATCCGTAACGAGACCCGGTGGATGTGGTCCACAAACGGGATGATGAACACGAGCCCCGGGCCGCGGGGTCCATCGAGGAGGCGCCCCAGTCGCAGCTGGACGCCGCGCTCGTACTGCTTAAAGATCCGCACCGCCATCGCCAGATACAGCACTGCCAGGATCACAATGATGACCAGGGCGGTGATCAAACCATTCATGGGGTGCCTCCCTGCGAGGGCTATTCGCATGTGCAACCGTGCGGGGCACCGGTGGTGTGCGGTCCCGGATGCACGACCTGTTGCAAGGCTACTCCGCGAGACCGGCCGTGCCACGCGCACGTGCGGGGCGCCCGGTCCGCTGCGCCCGGCGTGGGGTGTCGCGGCTGCCCCTGTCGATTGCGGCGGTAGTGGCCCGTCGCTGATATAAACGCAGCTCCAGGTGGAATCGGCACGGTGGGGATGACCCCCATCTATCAGTGCCTCGGGACTAAGGAAGAGAAACGGGCATGGCGACGAGCGGGTCGCAGAAAAGCGAGTCTCCTTCTCAGCTGATAGACGCGAGAATCAAGGAGCTGGGCGACTGGCGGGGCACGATGCTCAGCCGGCTCCGCACCTTAGTCAAGGAAGCCGATCCCGACGTCGTCGAGGAGTGGAAGTGGAGAGGGGTTCCGGTGTGGTCGCACGACGGAATGATCTGCACAGGCGAGACGTACAGGAACGTCGTGAAGATGACCTTTGCCAAAGGGGCGGCTCTGAAGGATCCTTCGGGCCTCTTTAACTCCAGTCTTGACGGGAACACAAGGCGTGCCATCGACTTCCACGAGGGCGAGAAGATCGACGAGGAGGCGTTGAAGACTCTCGTTCGCGCCGCCGTGACCCTGAACACGTCCAAAGCCTGAAGCTAATCCACGGAATCAAACATTTTCTGTGGGATCCTGCAAGAAGTCACCGTCTTGGTTCCATTATCGAGTCAGGTGACAGAATCGCAATCCCGCAACGGGATTATCGCCGGCGAGAACAATGTGCTCGCCAACTACGCGTACGACCTGCTGAAGCGGGCGCTCAACCTGTAGCCCCACCCGCTCACGGCCCGCGCCAGCTCCCGCCCCACCACCCGACGGCGTGTACTCGCCGCGCCAACGCGGCGCAGTCGTCTCGCACTGGGCAGCTCGTGCAGACGGCATTACCGAGAATCTCCGCCGCGTCGCCCACGGCTGTTGCTCCAGTCAGACGTGCAATGGAACACTCGGCCCACCGCTCGAATCAGGGGGCGTCACCCACGGCTGGTCCCGTAGAGCCGATAGTGCGGCACTAGCTCGGGTGGCAACATGACAGTGATGCTTCGCCGCGTCGCCCCTCTCCGTCATTGACCAGCAGGGACGGGAGCTCGAGCGCATCGCCCGAGCGTCGTCGCTGCCCCATCGGACCGTGGTCCAGGCGAAGACATTGTTGCTGTCGGCAGACGGCGCAGCCATCTACGAGGTGGCAAGGGAGCTGAAGGTGAGTTCCAGCTCGGTGCGTCGGTGGCGTCGTCGCTTCGAGGACGAGGGCCTCGACCGGTTGGGGCGGATCGCCCCGGGGCGGGGTCGGAAGTCGTGGCTGCCCGAGGGGACCGTCGCCGAGGTGGTCCGGGTCACCCTGGAGGAGCTCCCCGACGACGGCTCCACACACTGGACCACCCGCCTCATGGCCGAGCGGTTCGGCATCGGCAAGGACACCGTGGCCCGCATCTGGCAGCGCCACAACCTGAAGCCCTGGACGGTCGAGACCTTCAAGGTGTCCTCGGATCCGAAGTTCGAGGAGAAGCCGGTCGCCGTGGTCCTGGACAGCCTGCCGGCCCACACGGCGGAACCGGTAACCAGCTGGCTCGCCCAACCCAAGCGTGCGCGCTGGCACCTGCACTTCACTCCGACCGGCTCGTCCTGGCAGAACCTCGTCGAGGGCTGGTTCTCTCCGCTCACCAAGCGTCGGCTGAAGCGAGGTACGTTCACCTCCGTCGATGACCTCGTCACCGCAATCGAACTCTGGGCCGAGCACTGGAACGACGACCCCAAACCCTTCGTCTGGCAGAAGCCCGCCGAAGCAATCATCGCCAAGGTCACTCGGGGGCGGCCCTCACTGGCTTTCAACAATTCCGCGACGCACCACTAGCTACATGGAATCCGAAGTTTCCCATCGAGCAGGGTGTCGTAGCGCCCTGCGACTCGGTTGCCAGCAATGGCCGCCGGGCAAAAGGCCGCGGGCAATGCCGTGTACTCGATCTCGAAGATCGCCTTGTGCGTCGCCACATAGGGCGCGAGATCGGCGCACGTGTGGTGGGCAAAGCAGCTCTCCACGATCGCGAAGTCGAAATACCGCGACAGCGTCGTGGCTTGGTCGACGTAGTTCATCTGGGCAACGCTGAGCCCCAGCGAATGGGCAATCTG
>JADGPH010000259.1 GCA_017882555.1 Thermoleophilia bacterium | reverse complement strand
CCGCCGGCGCGGCGATCAGTTCGGCACTCAATGGAGTCATGACCGACTCATCTTCCACTCGGCACCCCGCGCAAACCCTCTGGTCGAGATTGCTACATCCCAGATCTCACCAGAAACTCGCGCCGCGTGCCCGTTCCAGGCGCATCCCTCGGTCGCGCTCACGCCACTAGTGGTGAATTGATGTGTCCTCATCTTAGATCTCCACCACGTAATGACCGTTGGCCCGGACGATACCGGGGCCAACAGCGGTCGTAATCAAGGTAAACCCCTGTCGATCAGCGGTAAATCCCCCAAGGCCCGCCACAACCACCCCGTCGACGGCGACGTTGCTCGCCTCGTCGACGGCCACTTCGATGGCCCCGGGGGCAGGCACCGCACTCATTGGATCCGGGAATGTCACCCCGGTAAACACGAGGTCGCCGGCCCGCTGAGCAAATCCCTCAACCGTAAAGCGGCCATAGACCGTCTGTACGCCCATCCTGTGTGCCGTCCCCGTGGCGGCGACCTCAGCAATGGCCTGGTTCGTCAGCTGCCGAAGCGGCCCGCCGAAGTTGGGTCGCGCAACCGATACCGGGCTGTCCCCGGGAGTCGGGTCACCGCGGTGCGACTCTACGTTCACGCGCTGAATCCCACCGCTCATTACCGTATCCACATGCGGGAACACGGGAGCCTCATCGGCATCATCTTCCGAGGAGACTTCGGTCTCAACTGTGCCATACGGGGCCTCGGTGGCGTCCTCAGGATTTACCGCCACCAGCACATCCGCCGGAGTCTCGGCGCTCGCCGGCATCGCCGCATCCTCAGATGGGTTTATGCGCACGTCGTTCGCGTGCGGGGCGATCCGCGGTGCCGTCATCTCCACATCGTCGACTTCCCACCACGCCGTCCACGGCTGGTCGGGCATCAACGACCGACCTGGCGGTCGTACGGGGGGTGTCGTTCGGGCGTAATGAGCCATCGTGTCCCGGCCTTCTCGTTTCCCGTCGATCCGGTGTTGCTGATGCAACACGCTTCGGGTCACGTATCGGCACGCATGGGCTGGCCCTTTACGTTCGCGCACTCGGGTCCCGTGCACCCCGGCGCGGAACAGGTCGGGGCGCACGGGACCCGACCGACGGCGAGGACTAGACGGCGTCCCCGCTGTCCGTTCCACGCGGGCCTGGCGCGCTGTCGCCTTCGAGCAACCGCATTCGATGTTCGAGCTCCGCCAAGTGCACCCGCAGGTCGTCGACCTCCGCCCGGGTGACCACGCCCGCATCGGATAATGCGCCCCGCAGCGTGTCTTCCAGCTGCCCGAGCATTCCGCTCGGGCTAGGACGCGCAGGTTCCACGACGCGCGCGATCAGACGCTCGATCAGCAGGCGCCCGTCTTCGGCGGACACGCGTCCCTGGGCGACGAGTTCTCCCACGATGTGCTCGACACGATCGCCTGTCAAGGAAGCCGCTCCGACCGAAAGCAGAATCGCCTGCTCCAGGGCATCACGCAGCGATGGGGGGGTCATCCGCGGCGCCTCCGTTGTTGGGCCCGGTGGTGGCGGCGTTGACGAGGCGCGGCCGGGGAATCGTCGGCGGCCGGCGTCGGCGGGCTGTCGGATCCGTCATCGCTGACGTCCGCTGGGTGGGTGTCCTGCTCGACGGCCACGGCCGGCGCCGGGGGCGCGTCGAGCAATTCGGCCTCGACGGATTCCACGATCGACGCGTGTTCGGGCTCAACGGGTTCGGCCGCCTCGATCGCTTGCGTCGGCGCGAAGGTCAAGTCATCCGTCGTCGCCGGTAAGCCCTGCACACCACGCTCAGCGCGCTCCAGCACCGCGACATCGACCACATCGGCATCGCGATCGATGACCCTGCGCCGCCTGGCGCTCTTGGCTTGATGCTTGCGCTGGTCGGGTTGACGTTCCTTCCAGTACGCGGCCAGTGGCGCCGAGATTACAATCGACGAGACGCCACCGGACAGGATTCCGACCAGGAGGGCGAACGAGAAGTCGCCGAGCGTCGGCCCGCCGAACAAGAACAGACACAAGACCGGGATCAAGGTGATCAACGAGGTGATCACCGACCGGGTGATCGTTTCGTTGACCGAGCGGTTCACCACATCCCGATACCGTGACCCGCGCATCAATGGCGCGTTCTCCCGAATTCGGTCGAAGACGATCACCACGTCATAGAGCGAGTAACCCAGGATGGTCAGCAAGGCGGCGACGGTGTCACTGGTGACTTGGCGACCGGTGATGGAATAAATCCCGATGGACAGCGCGACATCGTGGACCACCGACAACATCGCCGGCAGGGCCAGGCGATACTCAAATCGCACGACGAGATATACCAACACGACGATGAAGCTCAAGATGATCGCGTAGATCGCGTTCCTGATGACCTGTTGACCGAAGGTCGGCCCCACCTCGTAGAGGGTGAACGTCGAGTTGTCGACGCCGTACTTGGTATCGAGCGCCTGACGCAAGTTGGTCTCTTGCTGGGGGGTGAGGGCCTTGGTTTCGATCTGCACACCGTCAACGGTCTTCCCGCGGACGTCCTGCTTGAATGTCTGGACCGTCGCGCCGGGGAATCCGGCGTTCGTGACCGTTGCGCGGACGTTCTCGACCGAGGCCGGTCGCTGCAAGGTGGTGCTAATTCGTGTGCCACTGGTGAAGTCCAGGCCCAAGTGAAGGCCAAACACGCTCAGCCAGATCAGCCCGATCCCAACCGGAATCGTCGAGATCCCAACCCACCACCGCCAGTGACCCACCCAATCGAAGTTGAAGACGCGGCCCTGCTTGAGGGCCATGAACTTGTCATCGCGGATGACCTTGGTCTCCAACAGGACCCCGAAAATCGCGCGAGTCGCCACCACGGCGGTAAACAACGAGATCAAGACACCGACACCGAGGGTAAACGCGAATCCCTTGGGCCCTGCGGTCGCGAACATGAACACCAAGATGGCCGTAGCGAGCGTCACAACGTTGGCGTCGATGATGGCCGCGATACCCCTGCGATACCCGGCAGAAAGCGCCGCGTAGGCGCTCTTCCCGGACCGCGCTTCCTCGCGCACCCGTTCGAAGATCACGACGTTGGCATCGGCGGAAATACCGATGGTCAAAATCACACCCGCGATACCCGGCAGCGTCAGGGTAATCGGCCAGAGCACGATGACCGCGTAGAACAGCGCGGCGTAGCTCATTAAGCCGAGGGCCGCGATGACGCCCAGAACGCGGTAGTACAGCAGCAGCGCGATGAGCACGAGTACAAGCCCCGTGATCCCCGCAACCAAGCCATCGTGCAACGACTGGGCACCCAAGGTCGCCGAGACCTGGCTTTCGCTGATCACGACCAGGCGGATAGGAATCGCGCCCGAGTTCAACTGGTCAGCGAGCGTCTGCGCCTGGGATTGCGAGAAACTGCCCTCAATTTGGGCGCCGCTGCTCGCGTCGATGCCCAACGGGTACTTGTTGTAGTCAATCGTGGGGTTGGTGACCAGCTGTCCGTCGAGGACGACCGCAAAGCTCTGAAGCTGCCCGAGCAGCTTGCCGCGGACAGCCAGCTGACGGGTGACGTTCTGAAACTTCGCGCCCCCGCCACTGGTGAATTGCATGGTCACCACGGGTTGACCGCTCCCGCCGTTGCCCAGGTTGGCAAGCACCGACGCGGAGCTGATGTCGGCGCCGGTCAGTGCAGCTCGATCCTGAAAGATCGAGTATGTGGTCAGCGACGCATTCGAACGCACCCCGAGCGTCTGGACTTGGCTGACGATCGTCAGACCCTTCGGCACCGACTCGACCTGTTGCTTGGCCCATGTCAGTCCATTGCCCTCGACGGAATCCCGCAGCGCGGCGACAGCTTGCGCGCGATTCTCACCGGGGGTGATCGGTTCCGGACCCGCAGTGCGCTGGTGCGTCGTCCGGTCAAAGGCATAGAGCGCCTGT
>JADGPH010000046.1 GCA_017882555.1 Thermoleophilia bacterium | reverse complement strand
TCGTCAGCTCTCGCGCGAGGGCTCTCGGCTCGTCACGCGCGGTTGTGGTCTCTTCGAGGTGGGTCAGGTAGACGGCGGCCGGTCGTCCGGTCGCGGCGATCCGGCGGCGGAGGACCTCCGCCAATGCCCCGAGCCGCCCGTCGTCGAAATGCAGGCCCAGGCGTCCACGCACGGCGCTCCGAAAGCGCTCCACGTCGGGCGCCGAGAGCTGCGCGGCCGCGCTCACCGCGGAGCCGCCTGCGCCGAGATGGTGTCCCAGACCGACTCGGGAACGAGATGGCTGGCATGCAGAACGACGAGGAGCTCGGCATCGAGCGCGCCCAGCGCCGACACGACCTCGTGGCCGGCGTCTCGCAGGAGCGGCGGGAGCTCGGCCAGCGACGCGGCGGGAATCGTGCGCACGCCCAGCACGTCTTCCACGGCCAGCGCGACCCGCCGCGCGTCGAGTCGAAGCAGGACCAGACGGGTCGACCGCGGCGCATCGGTCGCACCGAGCAACGCGCCCGCGTCCACCACCGGCGTCGGCACGCCGCGAATGATCGACAGCCCCTGGACGAACGAGGGGGACGTCAGCGACTCGATCGGCATCGGCCGCATCGTCTCTTGGACGTACGCGAGCGGCAGCGCGCAGAACCAACCCCGCACGCGGCAAAGAAGCGACGGGCCGACGGGCGAAGTTGCGGGAGACAGCATGCGGATGAACCGAGCATTCGGCGCGCGCGGGTCAGCTCTTGCTCTGGCGCAGCGACGCCGCGACCAGTCGGCGAAGGCCGGGGACGTCGATCGGTTTGTCGATGCGCTCGTTGGGTACTCGCTCCAGGAAGGCGGTCGCACCGGGGGTGAACGCGCCGCCGCTCATGAACACCACCCGTGCGGCGATTGCGGGGTGGAGACGGAGCAGGGTGTCGTAGAACTCCATGCCGTTCATCTCGGGCATCATCAGGTCGCAGAGAATCGTGTCGTACGTTTCGCCGGCAGCGATACGCGCCAGCGCCTCGCGCGCACGCGACACGACCGTCACCAGGTGCGGCTTGAGCAACCGCGGCAACACCCGACCGATCGCCGGCTCGTCTTCGATGACGAGGACCGTGGCGCGACCTTCTTCCGGCGGGACACTCTCGGTCTGGACCGGGATCTCGGCGGTCGCTCCGGTGCGCGCCCGGCGCAAAGCGACCCGGAAGGTCGTCCCCTCTCCGAGCCGACTCTTGACCTCGATTCGCCCGCCCAGCGCGGTCAGGATCCGATGGCAGATCGACAACCCCAGCCCGGTACCGACGCCCACCGGTTTGGTCGTGAAGAAGACATCGAAGATGCGGGGAAGTACCTCGGGCCGGATGCCGGCGCCCGTATCGGTGATGTCAATGGTGACCATCCCGTCCTCGTAGCGGGTGGTGAGGGTGATGGTGTTGTGCTCGGGCCGACCCTCGGGGATGGACTGCGCGGCGTTGACCAGCAAGTTGAGGAACACCTGGCCGAGTCGCGCCGCGTTGCCGTCCACCTGGGGCACGGTCCCGAAGCGACACTCCACCTTCGCGCGCAGCTGCAACTCGGTGTGCGCCATTCGGAGCGACGATTCGAGCACCTTGTGGAGGTCGACGGCTTCCCGGCGATCCGCGTCGGGATGCGAGAACACCCGTAGATCGCGGGTGATGAGGCGGACGCGCTCCGCGCCCTCTTCGGCGTCGGTCGCGGCCTGGCGAAACGAGGCGGCGGTGGCCGCGATGAAGTCGGCGCGGTCGGCGCTCCCGCAGGGGGCCAGGAGCTCGCCCACTAGGGCTTCGCAGTCCTGTTTGAGGATCTGGAGATTTCCGGTCACCACCGACAAAGGATTGTTGATCTCGTGCGCGACGCCCGCCGCCAGGATCCCAACCGACGCCATGCGATCGGAGATCAGCAACTGTTCCTCGATCCTGCGCCGTTCGGCACGCGAATTGGCATCGCGGAGCTCACGTTCGATCGCCACCACCAGGCGGCGCAGGTGGCCCTTGAGGAGAAAATCGTGCACGCCGGCCCGCATCGCCTCGACGGCGGTATCTTCTCCAATCGTCCCCGAGACGATGATGAATGGGACATCCAGATTCAGCTTGCGCACCAAGGCGAAGGCTTCCGGACCACCAAAGCCGGGGATCGAATAGTCCGAGATGATGACGTCCCAGCGCTCCTCGGTCAGGGCCACATTGAGCTCGGCGGCCGTTTGGACCCACCGGGTGATCGGGAGATAGCCCCCGCGCTCGAGCTCGAGGATCACCAGCTCCACGTCGTACGGGTCGTCCTCGACCAGCAACGCCCGGAGCTCCTTCGGGGGCGAACCCGCTAGAGCAGACTGGTTGGGACCGAGCGGTATCCGCACGACCTCCGGGACGATCTTCGGGCGCTGCGGGGGTTGCGGCTTCAGGTCCAAGAGGTCGCCCTCCGGGAGGCCCGGCGGACGATCAACGTGAAAGGCAGTTGCAGTTGCGAGATGACGTTCATGGTCTGGAGAGCAATCGCGGCGGCATTGTCGCTCCAGCGGGCCAAAACAACGACCGCAACACGCGCACGCCGCGCAACTAAATCTAGCACGCCACGGCGTGATTGCACGACGTGTTCCGTGCTCATCAATGTGACGTTTGTAAATATGGTCGGTTGCGCGGCGCGGTTTGGCGGGCGCAAACAACAAGGATGTTGAGCCTTCAGGTGAGATGGCGCTTGGTCGACGCGGGTTGCCCAACGTTGAACGTTTTTCGGGACGATCCGGCGGTGCCGTTCCGGCACGGCGGAAAGAGCACCTCGCCAAAGTGACAGCTTCCGCGGATGAGGTGGATGCGACTGAGCTCGCTGCGTGAGCGCAGGGAGCTGGTCTGGAGGTTGCAAGCTCTACGGCAAAGACAAAGGGAGGACCGGAGATGCTGTTGCGCGATCGAAAAGGAACCGATTCATTCCGCTTGATGCCCCCGCACCGCGATCACCGATACCTCGCACACG
>JADGPH010000258.1 GCA_017882555.1 Thermoleophilia bacterium | reverse complement strand
TGTGACCGTGTCGTACATGCAGTGTTGTGCGGTCAGGATCCACTGCGCCGCGACGCGTTCCCCTGTGCACAGTGCAAACGAGCCGTCGGACTCCTTCACGACGATTGCGGTGATGTACGGCCAGGCGCTGGGGCTCGCGACGTGTCCGCCGACGATGTAGCGGGAGATTCCTCGCGCGGCGACAAACCCTTGGGTGGCACTCACGGTGCCGATGAGCGGGGTGGCGGGATGAATAGTTCCCAGAAGCTGTCCTACGGGATTGCTTGGCTTTTGGGCATTCATCGCGATCGCGCGCACTGGGGCCAGTGTCGCCAGTCCAACCGTGACGACGAAGGCGAGCAGCGCGAACACCGTGACACCACGCCGCGGCGGGAGGACCGGGGATCCCATGTGTGGAGGAGTCGAGCCGGGGTTCAACACGCGAGGCCACCCTGGTTTGTTCGGGGCCGTGAATCGCCACAGCTTCGGAACCCGATCGTATTCATTTGTGACGCACGCGTCCAAGCGCCCGTCCGCCATCAGGCGGCTCCTGATGTCCGGTCAACGGCGATGTCCGCCGGGCGTTCGCGCGTCGACCTTGGGCGCACTCGGACCGGTCGCGCCACCTGGATGGGGGTTGCACGCGGAGATGGCTAGCCGAGCTGCCCGGTTTGGCGCAGATACTTGATGATGCCACTGCCGATCGAGCTCGCCATCAGGTTCACCTTCGTGAGAAAGCGATTGTCCGTCCCGGCAGCGCCGCACTCAATCAGGACGCGGGCGCCCGTGTTGACCCGGTAATACCCGTAAAAGAACTGCATCCGGACGTTGCCCTTTGCACCGGGCTCGACGCCGCGAAAGTGGCTCCGGGTACCGTTGGCAGGTGTAAATACCGGTCGGAATGTGGCGGCGAGGTCATTTGCAAGCTTCAGTGAGTGCTGCTGGACCGCATAGGTGACCTTGGTTGCGTGTCGGTGGGCCGCTGAGTGTGGGTACGGGACGGAGCTCGCCGTCCCGGACCCGTTTCCCTGGTAGTAGTTCTCGCCGCGTCCGGGCTGAGCGACTGCGTAACCGATCCCGGCGCTGCCGCCGACGGCGTCAAAGTGGAGGCTGATGAACACTGCGCCATCTGCGCCCCACGGTGTCACCAGCGCAGGGGTGTGATGGACGATGACCCCGGCCGCGCGTAGTTTGGCCTCAAGCGCGGGCGCCAGTCGGACGTTGAACGCCTCTTCACTGCCGAACGGTCCGCCGCTGGCGCCGGTTTGCCAGAGGTATCCCGGCTCGCCTGGAGACTGATGACCGGCTTGGACATAGACGACGGGACGGGTCTTCAGGGTTGTCGACCGTCCGATGGTCGACGGTGCCGTCGTCCTTTGCACACGCGCGGTCAGCCTTGCATGGGCGGGACCGACGGCCGCCGGCATGTCCTGCGCTGAGGGTTGCGTGCCGCCGTGCTGCCCCGTGGGCGTCGCGCTTTTTGGTCCCCCGTCGGGACGGCTGGCGGGGCCGAGGGCAGCAAACGCGATGCCCGCAATCACCAGCGCGAGGGTGGTACCGCCGGCGATCATCCACCGGGCCCGGCGTCGACGGGTTGGCGAATAGCCCACACGGCCGCTGCGCACGGGTTGGTCGGCGATGGGATCTGCTCCCCGGCGTTTCGGCGGATCGGGATCTGGTCGTGGGGGGCGGTCAGTCATCGTGCGGCTCTATCCTTGCAGAGCGGTTTTCCTTGTGGTGGCTTTGCGGTTGCGGTCGATCGCCTCAGGCCGCGGATGTTGAGGTGTGGTGGGGGCACCCGGCACCCGTAGCGATTCCGGGACGAGGGGGATCGTTGACGCCACTATTCCTCGGTCTATCGCAGTGGTGAACGGAGTTGGAGCGTGGTTTTCGGTGTTACCCTGGCCCCGTGTCCGAGCCGCATACCGACGAGCCGATGCTGGGCCCGCGCTATCTGGATGGGTTTGTCCTCGCGTCCGAGGTACACGGTCGCCAACTTCGCAAGGGCTCCAATACTC
Organism: Thermoleophilia bacterium; assembly: GCA_017882555.1. GTDB lineage: Bacteria > Actinomycetota > Thermoleophilia > Miltoncostaeales > Miltoncostaeaceae > CAITWD01. Next base: position 3,985 of record JADGPH010000258.1, on the reverse strand, counting down.
CCTGTCTGGCTCATCTCATGGGCGTGAGTGCACTGGTGCTTGAGCACGGTGGAGATGAGGATTGTGCCATCGCCGGACTGCTTCATGATGCGATCGAAGACTCTGATGATGGGAATCAGATGAGCGCGCTGATCGCCGCGAGGTTCGGTGAACGAGTGCGCGGCATCGTCTGGGCGTGTTCCGATGCCGTTGGCGCGCGCGGTGTTCAGAAGCCGGAGTGGCATCGGCGCAAGCGGGAATACATCGCTCACCTCGAGACCGTGGATGCCGATGCACTGCTTGTGTCAGCCTGCGACAAGATCCACAACGCCCGCGCGATCGTTGCCGATCTACGTGTGCTCGGTGAGGGGCTCTGGCAACGTTTCAGCACGCGGTCCGGCGAGGACCAGGTGTGGTATTACACCAGCCTCGCCGATGTGTTCTCACGTCGGATGCCCGGCCCCCTCGCTGACGAACTGCAGCGAGTCGTCGATGAGATGGGCGTCCTTGAGCGCGCAGGACATGAGCGCGCGTGAGGGGACTTAAGGACGCCCCCGAGGATCTCTGGGCCGGGGCGGCACGCACCCGTCGGTGCTCACACCGGATGTAACGGGGGGCTAGGTCCCGACGCCAGTAGCGTGTCCTCTCCGGCGCCGTCATGTTCTTGATACTTGCGGTATCCGGCATGATGACGACATCCGGTGCAGGGTTCGGCGGTGCCGCCTTGGTCGCGCCGCCCCGTGCGCTCGTGGGGAGAGGCGGCTTCTGATCGCGTTGAGGTACTGCACGCGGCCGGCGGAGTCACGGGATCTTCCTTCCGCGGGGTGGGTCGCCCGTCCCCGCGGAATCCCGCTGGTTACTGGGCCCGTCTGTGCACACTGTTTCCGCGCTACTGTCTGATTACTCGTCACCTTCAAGGAGATGAAGCTATGTGCAGCCAGGACCACGGCCACGACGAAGGCCAAGCCCAAAGCCAAGGCGAAGGGCACGACCAAGGCCACGACGAAGGGCACGATAAAGGACATCGTCATTGCCAAGGTCGTGGGCACGGCCACGGCCGAGGCGATTGCCACTGCGGCTGCCACTGCGGCTGCCATAGCCACGGTCGAGGCCATTGCGGAGGTCATGACCACGTCCATTGTGCCGGCTGTAGCCAAGGCCACTGCCGTTGCCAGAACAAGGCCAAAGCCCTCGCCATCATTGTGATTGTGATTGCGATTGTCAGTGCGCTTGCGGCCTCGTGGGACCGGTGCCCGCAGAACCTGCTCCGTCGCCGTTGACCTTGTATCACTCCTTGTGAGTCGGGCGAGATGATGCGGGAACAGGCGGGAAAGCAACGCGAATCAACAAGTGCCTTGGAGGCCAGTCGCTTCCCGTCGATGCCCGTTTGTTTTCCCGTTCGCGCACGCGCCGTGTACGCGATCTGCGCGGCCTAGGCTGAGAGTCCGGACCGAGGCGGGGACCCTCATGGCTCTCGTCTGGCACGCGGCGGCGCCTCGGTGGGGCCGCCCGTCGTCGCTGACAGTTTCAGCGACGACGGGCAGACGGCGCACCGCGATCCTGTTTGGCGGCGCCGCCTTCTTCAGCGCGCGTGCCAGCCGCGCCCGAGCGCGGACAGCGCCGGCCACGAGCGAAACCCGCAGATCAGCTCATCTCCGTAGTGGGACTGCTCCGGTCCCGCATCGGGCCAAAATGCCCACCATCCCCTGTTCTTGGGGAGCGCGTGCCGTGTGATGTGGCGGAAATCAGCGAGGCAAATGGTCCGCGCCTTTGCGTACGCCAGCGCCGACGGGGGCGCGGCATGGTGGCCCCAGCCTGCGTGGCCTATCGCATAGAACTCAATGACGTGGCGGCGATTCGAGCAGGCCACGACGGGGATGGTCTTCGACGAGAACGGGAGTGCGCATTCGCCGACCTTTAGCTTGAGGTAAAAGACCGGAATGCTCGCCCGACCGGACGATGCTGCGCCGAAACCGGTGAACGCGCCCGCGATCAGTACGAGGAATGCGCAGAACGTGACGTACCGCCGCATGGACATGCCTCCTTCGCGATCGAGCAGACACCCAAACCTCACGTCGACGCTAGTGCGGCTTCGATGTCGGCGATAGGCCCCAGCTTCTAGTCGTCGCGACAGGAAAGTTGCAGGGTGCACCAGAAGACCGCACCGTGAGAAGCCAAGCCACATCCACGGGAGATGACACCGGAGACCATCGCGTCGGTGGCTTGAACCGAACCCCAGGTGCTCGCGCAGCGGACCGTGGGGTCAAGGACCCGGGGGAGGACTCGCACCGGAAAGACTTCGTGCGATGGAGGCCTGATGACGAGCGCACCGGCGGCAAGGACACCTGCATAGACACACGGTTTGCGCCGATGTCAAATCCGCCGGATTCCCGCCATTCTCCCGACGCCCGTGCCCAATTTGTGCCGAGGAGAACCTCCTTCAGGTTAATGGGCGGACCCCGGATTGCCGATGAGAGATCCGTACGACGCCTTCGGATGCATCACACCGGACGCCTACGCACCGCGTTCCCGCGTGCGTGTTCGACACCTGGTTCACATGCCCGATCCCCTCTGGGGAGAGAGGTCACCGATGAAGGCATTGAGTAGGAAGAGCCGTTGGGCGATCGCTGGAACTGTCGCCGGTCTTGTGATCTCCGGTGGACCCGTGGCAATCGCCGCGGCCAGCCCCCCGAATCCGCGCGACGGCACGGTGAGGGTCGCGCTCGGCGAGACGCTCAGCGCGATCGCGAGTCGCTACCACACGAACATGGCCGGACTCGCGGCTGCCAACCGGATCAGCAACCCCAACTTGGTCTACGTGGGCGAAGTCCTGCACCTGTCGGGCGGGGGGTCGTCGGGGGCGGCGGCTAGCGCTGGGGGCGCTCTTCCGTCCGATCTGCTCGCCCATCCCAGCCGCTTGGCGCTCCGGCCGGTCTTCGTCCGGGAGGCATCTGCGCATGGTGTGCCCGTGAGCCTGCTTGAGGCAGTGTGCTGGTGGGAGTCGGGCTGGCAGGCTGGCGTCGTGTCATCGACGGGCGCAATCGGCGTCTGTCAGATCGAGCCGTCGACCGCCGCGTACGTAAATGATGTGCTGGTCCCGACGGGTCGGCTCGACGTGCATGCGCCGGCCGACAACATCACTATGGCGGCGGCTCTGCTGCACCAGCTTCTCCTCGGTGCCGGCGGCAACGTGAGCGTGGCCGTTGGCGCGTACTACCAGGGGCTTTCGTCCGTGCAGCGGCGCGGGATGCTCCGAGAGACGCGGGCCTACGTCCACGGCATTCGAACCTACGCCTCGATCTTCGCGGGCGCTGGCTGAGCTCGGAGGGTGCTGAGGGCCGCAACGACGCGGGCGTGTGAACGTGCGGCAACGAACGAAGGGGACCCGATGGAGCAGGAAAACACGAACCTGGTCCCCCGATCGGGGCGCTCCGGCCGGCCACAGTCGCCCTTTCGGGTGGTCAACTCGTTCGCTTTCATCTCGAGGCACGACACCCGCGAGCTCGAGCAGTCGACGACGACGAGGGCAGTGCCACTGACCGGTGCGTTGCGCGCGGCACATTGCAAGGTTGTGCGATCCGGCGGATCCGATATGGGCCCAACGTCCATCGTGCTCGAGCGTCTCGCCGACGCCGCCGGTACCACAAGCACGCCCGCCTGGGCGGGTCTTTCCTGACGACGCGGGTGGCGGGCAGTCTCCTCGGGTCGGACTCGGACCGACAAATCGTCGGGTGATCTCGCGGAGATGACCGGGGAGTGGGCGGGAAGGAAATGCCCGCAAATGAAGGGGCGCAGTCCCGGACACTGCCCGTGGACTCCCGGTCGCTCTCATGGGGGTCGTGCCATGGTCATCTCCCGGGCGGATAGCCGCCCTACGTTCCTCCTTTGGTCCTCCCGAGGACGCCCGAAATGCATCCCGGGAGCAGGTGCGCAGCCTCTCAGCCCATGCACGAGAGATGCCGGCACGGTGGACCCGCCCAACCACGGCCCCCGTCGCACGGCGCAC
>JADGPH010000045.1 GCA_017882555.1 Thermoleophilia bacterium | reverse complement strand
GGCTGCCTGGGCGCGGTGGCCCGCCACGTCGGTTTTCGCGGGCCTGAGGAGTACGTAACTGCGCGAGTTTCTGCTGGCTTGGGGCCGGCTGCGCACCTCGAAGCGGTTAACCCAAATAGCCTTGCGGTTTCTGGCCTCTCGGAGCATCGCAACGAGCCTCTGTCGCTCCATCCGTGCCATCGGCTCGTCAGCCGAGGCTGCAATTCGTGCGATTTGGCGTCGAGGACTCTCTGCGCATTGTCGGCGAGCGTAGTGCTCGGCGTAATGGCCCGCATTTTGCGGTGCTACATACCCGACGCGGATTTCGACCCCCCACCCTTAACGCTTCGGTCCAGCCCGCGCTGCCTGGACACGCGTATTTTCGGGTGCTTCGAACATCGGCGTTTCCGCGCAACCGAACTTCCCGCCCGGCACCAACTGGGCGTACGCACACCAACTACGCGATCCCCGGCACCGTGCTTAGAAAGTCGGCGGTAAGCCGCTGAGCGAGTTGATGACGCAGTACATCTTCGGTCCGATGGGGCTGAAGCACACCTACGGTTCGGGCACGCCGCAGATCCCCGAGCCCGTCCTGCACACCTTCAGCTCCGAACGCCTGGCGGCGCTCGGCATTCCAGCGGGCACGCCGTTCTACGAGGAGACGACATATTGGGAATCCCTCGTGGACTACTCCGGAAGGCGCCTTGCAGACGAGCGACATCGTCGACCTGACAACCTCCGTCGCCGCGATCGGGTCCGGAAAGCTGCTGTCGCCGCAGTCGCACGGGCGCAGGTCGGGCCGAACCTCGTCGGCTTCGGCCATCCGCAGCCCGGTTGCAGTGCCTGCCATCTCAACACGACCGCACACAACTTCGGACTGGCTGTCGGGCTCCAGGGGCCGTGGATCACCGGAAACAAGTTCTACGCGGGCAGCGGCGCGATCGTCGGATATCTTCCGGCCGGCAAGATCGCCGTCGCGGTCATCGCGACCTATCAGCCGTCTGCATTCGATAGTCAGGGCAACATGACCGATGCGGGGCCCGCAATTCTGGCGACGTTGTCGAAAGCGCTTGCGCCGCAAAACCCCATCCCGCAAGCCTGAGCCGAGGCAGCCCGGCGCCGCCCAACGCGTGTCAGGAGGAGGGACGGCATGGCCTGGCAGGACGAGTTCCTCACCAACCGCGAGCTTCGGCGCTGGCAGGCAACGTCGGGAGTGCCTGCTTCAAATCGTCCCGCGTCGAGTGGTTTCGCCGAGCCCAAGACGACCGGCGCGCGGTGGCCCTTCCCCGGTGCTTCCGGAAGCACCGGAAACCACCCGAACCACCCGCGGTAGTAGCTCCGCGCAGACCTCACTCGAACGGCCGGTCCAGGTAGTGCAGACGTGAATGTGCCTCGCGTCGCCTCAACCCGTGGGGCTGCCGGCTGCAGATGCGGCACTGCTTGTCGCTGCCCCCGCGGGGTCGCCGCCCGGCACCACGGATGCACCGTAAAGGGCCGCGATCACGGCCTTCCCCAACACGACCGCAGCGTTCTCGCCCGACGCTGGCGACGCGGCCAGGTTCGTTCCGATGATGACCGTGTTGCCCGCCTTCGCGTCGTGAACCATGAACGTCGAGTAGCCCGGGATCTGGCCGTCGTGACCGAAGACGTTGGGGGCGAACTCGACGATGCCAAGTCCGTAGGCCGGCAAGGGACCGGCCGCTGTGATGGGTTTGACGCTGTCGAGGCGGAGCTTCTGGGTGGCTGCATCCAGCAAACCACCGTCCACGAGCACCTTGACGTAGGTCGTCAGATCAGACGCCGTAGAGATCGCGCCGCCCGCCGCCCACGCCCAAGAAGGGTTCGCGTTCGTGTTGTTGATCGGTTTCAGGGTGCCGTTCAGGGCGGCCGGCAGCTGAGCGGGCGGAACCGCGTACGAGTTGATGTCCTCGACGTTGGTGCCGAACTGGTAACCCTGCGGATGCGGGTCGGGGATCAAAGCATCGGTGGCCACCGGAAGCGAGGTGTGCTTCAACCCGAGAGGCTCGAAGATTCGCTTTCGGAAAGCCTCGGAGGCTGGCATGCCCGTGAGTTTCTCGATGACCGTCCCGAGCAGGATGATGTTGGTGTTGCTGTATTCGTACTTCTGACCGGGCGGGAAGTCCGGGGGATGGGAGAACGCGATGGACAGCAACTCGTCGGGAGCCCACGCCTTCTGCGGATCACGGTCCAGGGTCTCGTTGAAAGCCTTGTCGAAGGTGTAGCTGTAGAGCCCGCTGCGCATCTCGGAAAGTTGAGCGATCGTGATGTGCTCGCCGTTAGGCACATCGGGCCGGTACTTCGAGATCGGGTCATCGAGGCTGAGCCTGCTCTCCTGCACCAACTGCAGGATCACCGTCGACGTCATGGTCTTGGTGTTGCTGCCGATCCGGAAATAGTCGTCGATCGACATCGGCACGTCCTTGCCGATCTCCTGGGTGCCGAACATCGACGACCAATTGCCCTTGTCCCGCGACTCGATCATCACTACGACGCCGGGGATGGCGTTCCGCTGCATGAGCGTGGGGATCTGCGTCTGTAGCGTTGCGGCGTACGCAGGCAGGGTGGTACTTGCCGATGCCGAACCCGATGCCTGCGGTGAGGAACTGCCCGAGGAACCGCACGCTGGGACCAAGGTCAAGCCGACTACGGTCACGATGGCCCCGGCCATGGTCCTGGCGCGTCCCAAACGTCCTCCTAGTTCGAAGCGAACGGCGAGTCTAATGGCCCTTCGTGCGCAATCGACCGCAGAGGGACTCTATACCGGTGATGGTGTAAATCGAGTCCGCGCCCACACCAGAGCACCGACCAGCATCGCGGCGACTATGACCCAGGGCGCGGCCCGAGCCGCCAGTCCGATCACCGGGCGCCGTTGCCCCGCCACCGGGCGAACGGGCGTGGTTACAGCCTCTGGCTCGACCAGATCGATCACGTCCGAGTTGGGTGACCGATCGGACCCGGCGCGCGATCCTGGCGGCGCATCTGGATTCCCATGGTCCGGATACTCCCTGTCGCGGCTAGCGAACGCTGGGCGAATCCAGCGGTCTCT
>JADGPH010000257.1 GCA_017882555.1 Thermoleophilia bacterium | reverse complement strand
TTCGGGAGTAGCACGAGTTGGGTCGACGCCACCAGGTTCTGGGGAGACGCAGCCCTCAAAGTTACACCCAATGACAATCCCGAACTTACCGCGCGATCTGCGGCTACAGGTCGCCACATGACCATCGGTGACCGGTCATCTCACTGGCCTACAGGGAGTGCCGTGACCGGCGCATCAGTCTTCCGCGGGCGCTATCGACGCTGAGCGGTCCCCGGGCGCTCGATCACCCACCGCGGCGCCCGCCGGTCGAAGCCAGCGAAGGCTTTTGGTGTTGGTGAGCAGCTCCACCCGGCGCCACCGTGCGCTGCCGGGCAGTGCGGGGTCCTGAAGGGAGTGGCTGGCCACTCGCTGCCGGGTGCGTTCGACGGTCACCCGCAGGTCGACGTCCTGGCCCTGTTGGTTGGTGAACCGGGTGCCGAACTCGCGGTTCAGTTGTGCCGCGACTTCTTCCGAAAGCGCCCAGCCCAGGACCGGTGGGGCGAGGGTCTGCGCGGCCATCAGGCCTGCCGAGGTCGCGGTCACATGATCCAGGTGACCTTCGACGGCGGCGGTGTCAAAGACCAGCAACCCGTCAGGGAAACAGGAGTCGGCCGCGGCGATCACCTCATCGACGAGCTTGGCCTGGCCCAGGTCACTCAGGGTCCCCTCGGGGCAGTCAGCCATCCGGTCGCGTGTCGGGCCGAGCACGTCCGCCGCCGACGCGAGCTCAGCCCCGCGCAGGGCAGCGAGGTCTCCAGGAGCACCCTCCAGCGTCCAGGCCTGACCGTGAGTCAGGCACAGCACCTCGACCTTGGTGCCCGCGAAGACGAACGCGTCCAGGATCGCCCCGAGGCCGAATGAGGCGTCATCGGGATGGGCTATCACCGCGAGCACCGACGTCCACTCCGGTGGGACTCCCACGCTCCGGCCCATCCGGTGCTTGACTTCCCTATTCATGGTTGAATCCTCGATTCGGCGACTGTTTGATTGTGCCAGAGCCCGGGCCCACTGCCGGGTTGTGCGACTTGGCGGTGCAACCTGTGTACCTTCCTGGGGTGTCTCCTGGCAGTGCCATTGGTCCTGAGAGGACGGGTTCGAGGGCGGGCAGTTAGCACGTGACGCGCTGGTGAACTTCCGCGATCGGTGGCGGGCCCAGTCCCGGACCGCGGGCGAACGGGACCGGACTGGATCGGTTACCCCGCCGGGGGTTGGACGCCCTGGAGCCGATGATCGGCGCTGAAGGACGACTTGATGACTCGATTCCCGAAACTGACCCTTTGGTGGATCGGCATGCAGGCCAACCGGCACGTCGCCTGGTGAAGTCCGAACTGGCAGCTCTCTGGCCGTTCCACTCTCGTGGCATCGCTCTCTCGGCGAAGTAGGGCTTTGGCTCGATTGATGACGATGGCGTGACATGCTCTTTCGATGCGACCGGGAAAGATCCGCCAACCAGATCGCGGCGGCCCTGGCGTCGGGTGGCTGATGGCTGGTTACACCGGGCTGGTTGGGTTTCTCGTCCTAGAAAGCGTCGTTCGCGAGCGGGGTAGTGCATCCAGCCTTGAGGACTCCACCGACGATCAAGGCACAACACGTCTGATCCTCGGTGCGTACGCGGTTGCCGCCGTGCTGCCACCGATACTCAGACCCCTTCGGATGCCGCGAATGCCGAGGTCGGCAGGCCCGCTCGGGCTCGCGATCGAGGCGACGGGGCTCGGTGTGCGGCTCTGGTCGATGCGAACACTGCAAGGGTCGTACTCCCGAACGCTGCGGACCACAGCCGAGCAACATGTCATCACCGAGGGTCCGTACCGTCTTATCCGTCATCCCGGGTATCTGGGATCGATACTGATCTGGACCGGATGCACCGTCGCATCAGGCAGCTTGCCCACCGTCGCTGCGGCCACCGGCTTGCTCGTCGGAGCGTATCGGCGGCGTATCACGGTCGAGGAGCGACTCCTCGTTCGGGACCTTCCCGGTTACCTCGAATACAGCCAGCGCACGAAGAAGCTCATTCCTCACCTCTGGTGACACCCGACCCAATCAAGGGACCCAGGTTTGCGTAAGCCCGTAGGCCGATGTCGAGAATCCATCGCGGCCACGGCTGTGGTTACGGTGATCTGATGACCACCGCGAATGCCAACGACACCATCATCGGCATCGAGTCCTTCGGTGACGACGCCGCACCACTGATCCTGCTCGCGGGCGGGACGACGATGCTCTCCTGGCCCGACTCGCTCTGCGAGTGCCTCGCTGCCGGCGGGCGCCGCGTGGTGCGCTACGACCTGCGTGACAGCGGCGAGTCGACGACGGCGGACCCGGACGCACCTGTCTACACCCTGCGCGACCTCGCTGCGGACGCGGCGGCCCTCGTCGACGCGCTCGGCGGCGGACCCGCGCACCTCGCGGGGATCGGCGTCGGCGGGATGGTCGCCCAGGTGGCCGCGCTCGAGCATCCGCGCGCGTTCTCGGCACTCACCCTGGTCGGTACCCGCGCGGTCGCGCCAGGCCCCGACGACGACCTTCCCGACCATGGCCAGGCAACGATGAGCCGACTGTTCGCGCATCCGATGCCCGACTGGACTGACCGCGAAGCGGTGGCGGACTATGTCGCCCACGGAGCGGAGATCCTCGGCGACGACCCCGTCGCCGCGCGCGCTATCGCCGTACGCATCTGGGACCGCACGCCCAGCACCGCACCTGCGATCCAGATGGCCAACCAGCTGGGCATGGTGTTCTCCAAGCTCGACTGCACACCCCGCTGGCGCGAACGCCTGTCTGAGATCGAGGTCCCCACGCTCGTCGTCCACGGCCGCTGCGACTCGTTCTTCCCCGTCGACAACGGCGAGGCGATCGCGCGCGAGATCCCCGAGGCGCGGTGGCTCGTCCTCGAGCAGGCCGCCACCGCGATCCCGGATGCGGCGGCCGGCGAGGTCGCCGCGGCGATGCTTGCACTCGGGTAAGGACGGCGCGTCCGCGCGGGTATGGCCTACGTGGAGCAGTGTCTGGGGCTCCGTGCTCCGGATCGAGCATGCACCGCTAGCCGATCAAGGCGCGGGACGTGTGATTTGTCATGGCCGGGCCGGGCGGATGTCACCGGGACCGGTGATGGCAGGCACGGGCGGGAGTTCCGGTTCGCCGCGATGCTTGACCTGTGAGCCCGGGTTCATC
>JADGPH010000256.1 GCA_017882555.1 Thermoleophilia bacterium | reverse complement strand
TCACACGTCGCACAAAACGGCTCCGACACCGAGCTCACAAACTCGAGGACCCCGGCTCCATCGGCAAACTCCCAGCGCCTGCCGGGTGCCGATGCCCGGGTGCGGGCAACCTCCCGCAGCGGCCACACCGCATCGATCATCGCGCGAATCTCGCGGCCCGGCAGCACCAGTTCATATGACCACTCGCGCGCGGCATCGAGCGGCATGGCCTCAATGAAGCGCACCTCAAATGTACGCTCGCGAGCCAACCCGGCGAGCGGGAGGACATCGGGCTCCCCCACCCCTCGCAACACCACCGCGTTTACCTTGATGGTCCCCAGACCCGGGTGGCGCTCGCAGGCGGCCAGTCCGTCCAATACCCGAGCGAGGTCGTCCCGCCTGGTCAGCGCGGCGAACCGCTGGGGGTCGAGCGTGTCGACGCTCACGTTTACGCGATCAAGTCCAGCCGAAACCAGGGCATCGATCTGGCCGGCGAGTAACACCCCATTGGTCGTCATCGTGATCTCATCGACACCTGCAAGCCCATGGAGCCCCCGGACAATCTCCACAAGACCCCTACGGACCAGGGGCTCTCCCCCCGTGACCCGGATGTCGCGGACCCCAAGGCGAACGAGAATCGACGCCAGCCGCAACAACTCGCTATCGCTGGCCAGGTCATCGTTTGGAATCCAGGTCATGCCCTCGGCGGGCATGCAGTACCGGCAGCGCAGGTTGCAGCGATCGGTGACCGAGAGCCGCAACGCCCTGTGCACCCGACCGAACGCATCAACCAACTGGGAGTCAGCCACTGGTACAGCTTCGCAGAGCCCGCGTGGTCCGGACCGGGGTACCGCGCAGTTAGAAGAGCGACGACTCTGAGGGTGGGTCCAGACCGATATGCCGGTACGCCTTGGGCATGGCCACGCGCCCCCGCGGCGTACGTGCAATCAGGCCCTCCTGCAGCAGATACGGTTCATAGACGTCCTCGATCGTGTCCGATGACTCCCCCACGCTGTCGGCCAGCGTGCCGAGGCCCACGGGGCGCCCTTCGAAGGACTGGGCAAGCGTGCGCAGGATCCGACGATCAAGCTCTTCGAGCCCCAATGCGTCAACCTCCAGCAAATCGAGGGCCTCTCGCGCCAAGTCCGCGTCGATCACCCGAGCGCCTCGAACTTGCGCGACATCACGCACTCGACGGACCAAGCGATTGGCAATGCGTGGGGTACCCCGCGATCGCGATGCGATCGCCAGCGCCCCATCGTCCCCGACCTCCAGATCCAGCAGTGTCGCCGACCGCTGAACGATGCGCGCGAGCTCAGCGTGGGTGTAGTAATCCAGACGCTCGACCACGCCAAACCGGCCCAGCAACGGCGCCGACAACAGCCCGGTCCGCGTGGTCGCGCCCACAAGCGTGAAGGGCGGAAGGTCCAGGCGGAGCGTCCGCGCCGACGGCCCCTGACCAATGATCAGATCGATCTCAAAATCCTCCATCGCCGGATAGAGCACCTCCTCGACCGCACGCCCCAAGCGGTGGATTTCGTCGATGAACAACACGTCGCGCGGCTCCAGCGCGGTCAAAATCGCAGCAAGATCGCCCTTGCGCTCAATGACCGGGCCGCTGGTGGTGTGGAATCCGACGTCGAGCTCGGTGGCGATGATCCGCGCCAACGATGTCTTTCCGAGTCCCGGTGGTCCAGCCAGCAGTACATGATCAAGGGATTCGTCACGCTGCTTGGCCGCCTCCAGGAAGATGCCCAACTTCTGGCGGGCGGCCTCCTGACCGATGAACGCCTGAATGCTGCGCGGGCGCAGCGCCCGGTCAAAATCGACATCGTCCGGCCGCTCATCGGGGGTCGTGATCCGCGGTTCGTCCATCACCCGCGCCGCAAGCGGCCGAGGGCGTGGCGCACCAGCTCGCCCGTTGCCCCGCCGTCCGGTGCATCGGCCAGCGCCCACGCAATCTCATCCCCCGTATACCCGAGCGCCAATAGCGCCTCGTGCGCCTCGACGGCGGGCCCACCCATCACGACCGGCCGCGCCGCCGGGCGGGCTGTCTCGATGACGGGACCGAGACGGTCGCGCAGTTCCAACACCAGGCGTTCGGCCGTGCGCTTGCCAACGCCCGTGGCCCGCTGCAGCGGCTTGGGGTCCCCCAGTTGGATCGTCTGGCGCAGCGAATCGGGATCGGTCAACCCGCAGATCGCACTCGCAATTCGCGGTCCCACGCCGCTCACCCCGATGAAGGCAGCAAACAGCTCGCGTTCGGCACCGCTCGAGAACCCGAACAATTCCAACGCGTCTTCGCGCACGACCAAATGGGTCTCCAACAGCACCTGACCGCCCACCGCCGGGAGTTCTCCGAGGGTCTGTGCCGAAACGTGGACCAGCATCCCCACGCCGCCGACCTCAACCACTGCACCCTCGGGCCCGACTGCAGCCAAGGTCCCCCGGACCGAACGAATCATCGCGATCGAGGCTAGCGCGCGCGCCGGATGGCGTTGGCAAGCGCCGACCCCGACAGATGGCAGATCGCAGCAGCCATCGCGTCCCCGGCGTGATCGGACCCGGGATCGACCCCGGCGAGTCGTTCGACCATCGCGCGCACCTGCACCTTGTCGGCGCGCCCGTTGCCGGTGACCGATTGCTTGATGGTGTTTGGGGAGTACTCGACGATCTCGATCCCCGCGCCCGCAATCGCCACGAGGATGGCGCCGCGGGATTCGGCCATCCCCATGGCCGCCCTGCTGACCGGGTGGACAAACCATGATTCGATCGCGGCGGCCTCGATCGAATATGCCGCAATGAGGTCCGTCACCCGCGCGTAGATTTCCACAAGCCGCGTTGCATGCGGTGCGGCAGGTTCGGTGTGAATCACGCCCCAGTCGACAGGCCGCAACCGACTGCCGGAGCGCTCGACCACCGCGTACCCGGTCGAGGCCAGTCCAGGATCGATTCCGAGGATCACACCCGCACCTCGACGGCGTTAGACGGCAACAGCCTCCAGCATCTCTTCGGAGATGTCGAAGTTGGCAAACACTTCCTGCACGTCGTCGTTGTCCTCGAGCGCATCCACGAGCTTCAGCAAGCGTCGCGCCTCGGCCTCATTCGGGGCGACCGTGCTCTTGGCAACCATCGTGAGCTCCGCCGAGGCGTAGGCGATGCCGATCGTGTCCAAGCCCGACCGCACGGACGCGAAATCCGCGGGAGCCGTAGTGACCTGCCACTGCGAACCATCGACGGTGATGTCCTCGGCCCCCGCTTCGAGTGCAGCTTCCATCAGCGCGTCCTCGTCGACCGCATCGGCGTCAACTAAGATGATGCCCTTGCGCTCGAACTGCCAGGCCACGGTTCCCGGGGTGCCCAAAGCACCCCCGTGTTTGGAAAAGATGTGCCGCACATCCGACGCAGCGCGATTGCGATTATCGGTGAGGATCAGGCAGAGGATCGCCACACCGCCCGGTCCATACCCCTCATAGGCGATCGACTCGTAGGCCTCACCGTCGCTGGAGCCTGCACCACGTGCAACAGCGCGCTCGATATTGTCCTTCGGCATCGAGTTGTCACGGGCCTTCTGGATCGCGTTTGCGAGCGTCGCGTTGGACTCGGGGTCGGGGCCGCCCTCTTTGGCCGCCACGATGATCGCGCGTGTCAGCTTGGAAAAGAGCTGCCCGCGCTTCGCGTCCGCGGCGCCCTTCTTGCGTTTGATGGTCGCCCATTTGCTATGCCCGGACACCAAACCCCTCCTTGTTCTGCGCTGCAGACGCCTTGGCGTATGCCTGAGCGCACCCCACGAGCCATTGGTGAAACCGGGGGTCTGGGGTCAGCTCCGGGTGGAAGCTCAGGCCCATGCAAAACCCGTCGCTAACGGCAACGGCGTGGCCCTGATACGTCGCATGCACGCGCACCTCGACCCCAACGCGCTCGATGATCGGGGCGCGAATGAAGATCGCCTCCATCGGCCCCGCGCCGATGCCGTCGATCTCCAGAGAGGTCTCGAACGACGCCAGCTGCCGACCGTACCCATTGCGACGCACGCTGATGTCCAAACCGCCCACCAGCGTGGCGTCACCGTCGATGATGTCGTCGGCAAGCGCAATCAGCCCCGCGCAGGTGCCCAAAATTGGCAGGCCGCGTCGACGGGCCTCGCGGAGCGCATCGATGAGCCCCGAGTCCCCGGCCACCCGCCGGAGGGTTGTGGTCTCCCCACCCGGAATGACCAGCCCGTCAAGACCAACAAGCCCCGCCTCGTCCCGAACCAGGATCGGGTCTGCGCCCGCGGCGCGCAAGGCACGCTCGTGTTCGGCGACAGCGCCCTGCACGGCAAGGATTCCAATGCGTGGGCGACCACACATTCGCGGACGCCTACCAGCCCCGACCTTGGAGAAGTTCGCCCTGGCTGAGCGAGCCAATGTCGATCCCTGGCATAGCGTCCTTCAGACCAGCGGACACCCGCGCGAGCACGGCCGGATCGTTGTAGTGGGTCACCGCCTCGACGATCGCGCGCGCGCGTGCCGGAGGATCTTCGCTCTTGTAGATCCCGCTACCCACAAAGACCCCATCGGCCCCGAGTTGCATCATCAAGGCCGCGTCGGCCGGCGTCGCGATACCACCCGCGGAGAAGTTCACGACCGGCAGCTCACCGGTCTCGGCGACCATGACGACCAGCTCGTACGGAGCCCGCAGCTCCTTTGCCTCGGCGTACAGCTCATCACCGCGAGCCGCCCGCAGTCGAGCGATTCCCCCGCGGATCGCCCGCATGTGCCGGACCGCCTCGACGACGTTCCCGGTGCCTGCCTCACCCTTGGTCCGGATCATGGCCGCACCCTCGTTGATGCGCCGCAAAGCTTCGCCAAGGTCGGTTGCGCCGCAGACGAACGGGATCTCGAACGCGTGCTTGTCGACGTGATGGGCTTCGTCGGCCGGCGTGAGTACCTCGGACTCATCGATGTAGTCGATCTCGAGGCTCTGGAGAATCTGTGCCTCAACGAAATGCCCGATCCGACACTTTGCCATGACCGGAATCGACACGGCGTCCTTGATTGCGTTGATCAGGTCGGGATCGCTCATGCGCGCAACCCCACCATGCGCGCGGATGTCGGCAGGGATCCGCTCGAGGGCCATCACCGCACATGCGCCAGCGTCCTCGGCAATGCGCGCTTGCTCAGCGTTGACGACATCCATGATGACGCCCCCCTTGAGCATTTGCGCGAGACCGGTCTTGACGCGCAGCGTACCGGTGCGTCCGTTCGAGCCGGACTGATCTGCCACACCCACCCCTTACATCTCGGATATCGTGGTCGCTCCGGCCAGTCTAGCCGACCACGATCCTCCCGCACTCTCGGTTAGGCGCCGACCGCACTCAACTCGCGCGGGTCCGACTCCTCCGGGCGAGAGACATTGCGACGTGTGGCCGATTCGACCGAAACGACGAGCGCCTGCGCGACGGCAATCAGCGCGACGACGCTCGGTGCGCCCGAGCGCACGTCGGCTGGGACGACCCGTGCCAGCGGCAACCGCGCAATCGCAGAGAGACTGGAATCCACCAGCGCGGTCGCCGGGACGTTGGCGGCCCGCGCCGCGTCAATTGCCGCTTGGGCGACCTGCGCCTCCCGGCCGATGCCCACCGCCAGGACCGCGCCGTTGGGCGACAGCGAGTCGAGCCACGCGCGGTCCGGGAGGTCCAGACCCGTCACCGCAACGGCCGGAACGCCCACCCTCGAGAGGCGGTCCACCAACAACCCCACGACGACCCGCGCGTGGCCGTCGCCTGCGACAACGACCGGACGACGACCGGCGAGTGCTTGCGCCAACGGACCAAGTCCACGCTGAACCAGGCGATCAGCGGTGTCTTCCAGGGCGTGGCGTTCGGCGGCGAGGGTCGAGGCGACGATGTCGCTGCCCCCGATCAGTCCGAATTGATGTTCACGATTTGCGATCGGCAGCCACGGGCGTTGGTCGCGCCGGACCAGTTGCTGAAGGTCGGGGTACCCGTGGTATCCGAACGTTTGGGCAAACCGCACCACGGTTGCCGGACTGCAGTGGGCGGCGCGAGCCACCTCGTGCGCCGACATGAGCGGCAAGTCCGCAAGGTGGTCGGCAACATAGCGGGCCAGGGCCTGCTGGGCCGGACTAAACCCGTCGTAGTCCCGACGCAGGCGCTCGCGCAGGCTCTCGATATCGGAAGGCGTAGTCATGCTGACGCTCAGGTTCGCCATCGGGGGCCGCTCCCCTACACCGGATCTGCGGAAACTTTTCAAAAAACGATGATATCGCCCTCCCGGGCCGGAATGACCTACCCGGGTCCAGGGCCACGGGGCCCAGCAGTCGCCTCCATCGGGGGGGCGCTGCGGGCAGCGCAGGTCCGGTGATGGAAGAATCCCCCAATGGGGACCCCGGAGACAACGAGCCTGTCCATCTTTATCCGACGGTTTCGGCTGCCCGCCGCCCTGATCGTCGGCGTCGGTCTGGTTGGGGTCGTCGGGTACATGGTCTTGTTGGGCTGGAGCTTTCGCGACTCGGCCTTTATGACCATCATTACGTTGAGCACCGTGGGGTACCGCGAGGTCAAGCCCCTTGGGCCCGGCGGCCAGGCCTTCACGGCGCTCGTAATCGTCCTTGGGCTGATCTCGGTCTTCGCCTTGCTCGCTGCGACGACCGAACTGATCGCGTCGGGGGAACTCGAGCGCACATTAAGGAGAAGTCGAGTGAAGCGCGAAATTGGCGGGCTCTACGACCACTTCGTCGTGTGCGGCTACGGGCGTGTCGGTCGAGCCGCGACGGACGAGTTCCGCAAACAAGGATTGCCCGTCGTCGTCATCGACACCAAACCGGAGGTTGGCCAAGAGCTCGAGGACGCGCGTATTCCCCACCTCATTGCCGACGCCACCCGCGAAGCCACGCTCGTACGGGCCGGCATCGCGCGTGCCCGCGGCTTGGTCTGCGCGGTCGACTCCGTCGCGCTCAATGTCTACATCACGCTCAGCGCGCGGGCCGTGCGCGATGATCTGACGATCGTCGCTCGGGCGACGGATCTCGAATCGATCGACCGGCTCTACCGCGCAGGAGCCAACCGAGTCATTCAGCCCTACGCGGTCTCCGGCCGGATGCTCGCCGCCGTCTCGGTGCGGCCGGCCGTCATCGACTTCCTCGACCTTGTGAGCATCACACCAGACCTGCGGCTCGAGGAACTCGAGGTGACCGCTGGCGGGGCACTCGAGGCGATGCCCATCGGCGACGTTTCCGCGCGCTTTCGCGGCGTCACGATCCTGGCGGTGCGATCGGGCGCCTCGACGATGATGCGTGCTGCCCCCGACCCCGAGATCGTGCTGCAGGCCGGAGATGTGGTCGTGGCCCTCGGACCCATTACGGCGTTGGGCGACCTGGCCCAGTAGTCGCGACCGCACCCGAGCCCTGGATTTCGGCGAGAATCTGCGCCGCCGCAAGATGTGGCAACAGGCGTCCGGCGGCGACGTCCCGCTCCAGATCCGCCGAGCTCGCGCCCGCAACACGCTGGGCGTACTCCAGTAGTCCTTCGCGAACCTCGGCCCACATCCAGTCGCATGCCTGCACAGCGCGCAGACGCGCCAGGTCCCCGGAACGCGCCAGCTGGTCACGGCGCGCAACCATCGCATCCCACAGCCCGTCAAGACCGGTGCGGTCCCGCGCGGAAACTGCCAACGCTTGGGCCGGCAGGCCCACGTGGCGGGGAATCAACAGGCCGAGGGCGCTCCGGTATTCGGCCACCGCCTGTGTCGCCCGCTGCACCAAATCTCCGTCCGACTTGTTCACCACGACAAAATCGGCGAGTTCCATTATGCCGCGTTTGATCCCCTGCAGTTGATCTCCACCCGCCGGCGCAACCAGCAAAACGAACAGATCCGTCATGGCCGCGACGGACGTCTCCGATTGACCGACGCCAACGGTCTCCACGATCACCCGTCGGTATCCCGCGGCCTCGCACAGGTGCATGACCTCACGCGTGCGCCGCGCCACGCCACCGAGCGTCGTACCCGCAGGCGATGGCCGAATAAAGGCGTCGTCGCTGCGCGAGAGCTCCACCATTCGGGTCTTGTCACCCAGAATCGACCCACCGGTCCGTGCGCTGGAGGGGTCGATCGCCAGGACGGCCACGCGCTCGCCTTGTCCGAGAATGACCTGCCCGAGGGCCTCGATCAGCGTGCTCTTCCCGACGCCGGGGGCACCGGTGATCCCAATCCGCATGACATCGCCCTGCGGCGCCCCCAACATCCCGAGCAACTCCTCGGCAGCGGCGCGATGATCGGCCCGCGTTGATTCCACCAGCGTGATTGCTTGGGCCAAAGCACGGCGATCGTGCTCGACGATGCAGGTGGCAAGGACCGACACATCCACAGCGCCCTCCACGCTCATGACGCCGCGGGTGCCCTGTCGATCAACTCGAGTACTTCAGCGGCCGCGATCGGAATGTTCGTTCCGGGCCCGTAGATGGCCGCGACGCCGGCATCCCGCAAGAAGGCGTAGTCCTGCGCGGGGACAACGCCTCCGCAGACGACCACGACGTCCTGCGCCCCGTGTGCACGGAGTGCCGCAATCAGCTGTGGCACAAGGGTCTTGTGACCGGCTGCATGGGTCGACACCCCGACGACATGTACATCGCCGTCGATCGCCTCACGGGCCACCTCGGCGGGCGTTTGAAACAGCGGCCCCACCTCAACGTCAAACCCGAGGTCAGCGAAGGCCGTCGCAATCACCTTGGCGCCACGATCGTGACCGTCCTGTCCCATCTTGGCAACGAGCATCCGCGGCTGACGACCGTGTGACCGCGCAAAGGCCCCCACGCGCGCCCGGATTCCCTGAAACGCTGTGTCATCGGCGTACGCGGCGCCATAGACGCCAGAAATACTGTGGACGTCGGCACGATGACGCCCAAAGATATCTTCCATAGCTGCTGAGATCTCCCCCAACGTGCAACGTGCCCGCGCCGCGACCACGCAACACTCAAGGAGGTTTGCATCGGCTTGCGAACCTGCGCGAAGCGCCGCCAGTGCACCCTGGGCAGCGTCCTCGTCACGGTCGGCGCGCACGTGGGCCAGGCGCGCCAGCTGCTGGTCACGCACCGCCCGGTTGTCCACCTCGAGGATCTCGACCGGTGCTTCGTCCCCAAGCCGGTAGCGATTGACGCCGACGATAGTGTCCTCGCCCCGGTCGACCCGCGCCTGGCGACGTGCCGAGGCCTCTTCGATGCGCAGCTTGGGCATCCCCGATTCCACCGCGACGGTCATGCCTCCGAGTTCCTCGACCTCCT
>JADGPH010000044.1 GCA_017882555.1 Thermoleophilia bacterium | reverse complement strand
GGCGGGTCCTCTCACTCGGCCGCGTCCAAACACCGACCCTCGCGATGATCGTCGCGCGCGACGTCACCATCCAGGCGTTTGTCCCCGAGGACTACTGGGAAGTCGACGCCGCGTTTGCGACCGCCGAAGGCGCGAGCTATCTCGGCAAGTGGCACGACGGCTCCACACTGCGCCTGACAACCGCCGACGCGGCCCAGATCATCGCCACCGCCGTCTCAGGCAACCCCGCGCGGGTCGTCTCGGTGGAGACCAAGCCCCAGGTCGTCCAAGCACCGCTGCTGTACGACCTCACGACCCTGCAGCGCGAGGCCAACAGCCGGTTTGGGTTCTCCGCCCAACGCACGCTCTCAACCGCACAGGCGCTCTATGACCAGCACAAGCTGCTGACCTATCCGCGTACCAGCTCGCGGTATCTGTCCGGTGACATGGTCGGTCAGCTCAAGCCGGTGGCACGGGCAATCGGCGCTGCGGCGCCCGAATACGCCGACAGCGCCCGGTACGTCTTGGCCCTGGACAAGCTCCCCTTGCGACGGGTCGTCGATGACGCCAAGGTCACCGACCACCACGCCATCATCCCGACCGAGGGCGACCACGATTTGAGTGGGCTCTCCCGGGATGAGCGCCACCTGTACGACATGGTCGCCCGTCGTTTCCTGGCGGTGTTCCACCCGTCGGCGAAATTCGAGCGGACGGTCGTTGAGACCGAGTGCGAGACGCACCGGTTCCGCAGCCGGGGCAGCGTCCTCATCGATGCCGGCTGGCGCGCGGTCTACGGCCAAGAGGCCGCCCCGCCGCCCCGCACCGAATCCGAGCGCAACGACGCCCCGGATGGGGCGGAGCCCGAACAGGACCAATCGCTCCCACCTCTCGCCGCCCAGCAAGCGGTCACCTGTGCCGAGGCGACCCCTCTGGCCAAGACGACCAAGCCGCCGGCGCGTTATTCGGAAGGCACCCTGCTCCGTGCGATGGAAACGGCCGGCAAGCTCGTCGATGACGACGAGGCGGCCGACGCGATGAAGGACGCCGGGCTCGGGACCCCTGCCACACGGGCGGCAACGATTGAGCGCTTGATCGATGCCGCGTACATCGAGCGCGAAGGTCGCCAGCTGCGTGCGACCGAAAAGGGCGTCGGGCTGATCACGATGCTTGGCGACCACGTCTTGACCAAGCCGGAGCTGACCGGCCATTGGGAGCAGCGGCTCAATCGCATCGAACGCGGCGAAGAACAACACGAGGCCTTCAAGCGCGATGTTGAGCAGTTCACCCGCGACATCGTCGATTGGTTCGGGGACAAAGAGCATGACGATCTTCGGGTCGAGCGACGCGTGCTCGCACCATGTCCGACGCCCGGGTGCGAGGGGCACATCGTCGAGTACCCCAAAAGCTACGGCTGCAATAGCTACAAGAGCAAGGATGAGCCGGGCTGTGGATACACGCTCTGGAAGACCCAAAGCGGCAAGACCTTGACCCTTGAGGAGGCCCTCGGGCACATTGCCGCCGGCCAATCCAGCAAGGACCTGACCGTTGAGCGCGAGATCGTCGGGCCATGCCCGACCCCCGAGTGCGGCGGAGACATCATCGAGCGCGCCAAAAGCTTCGGCTGCACGAGCTGGAAGAGCCGCACGGACACCGGCTGCGGATTTGTGATCTGGAAGAAGGCCCGCGGGCAAGCTGAGGTCGACATCGACGTCGCCCGCAGGATGGTCGCCAAGGGCGAAACCAACGCGACACCCGCGGTGGCCAAGGAGCCGATCGGGTCCTGCCCCACCCCCGGCTGCGGTGGACAGATCGTCGAGAACTCGCGGGCGTATGGCTGCACCAGCTGGAAGAGTCGCAAGAACCCGGGCTGTGGGTTCGTCATCTGGAAGAAAGAGCGTGGGCAAGAGCCGATTACCCGTGAGCAGGCGATCGAGCGTCTCGCCACCGCCCGACTCGAGACGGGTACGCCGGTTCTGAGCACCCCCGCCAAGTCGGGTGCGCAACAGCCGGTCGGCGCGTAGGCAGAGAAGATGTTGCGCAGCCGGCCCGAATGATGTCCACTGAGCAGAGGCATCAGCCGCGCCGCTAGAGAACCGGTGCGTGCCGCTGACACCGCACCCAGCCCTTCCGCCACCAAGGAGTACATGTGGACGCTCTTGAGGCCATTCGTCTGCGCCGCAGCGTGCGCAGCTACAGCGATCAGCCGGTCGGCGACGCGGACCTTGACGAACTGCTGCGCCTCGCGCTGATGGCCCCGACGGGGGGAATGGCGCAAGCCTGGAGCCTCCTGGTCATCCGTGAACCCAAGCGACGCGCGGCCCTCGCCGAGATCGTCATCGCCGGTGGTGGCGCCTACTTTGCCTCCGTGCGCCCGGCACAACCCGGCCACACGCCGGAACAACACGCGCAATGGGGCCTGGACTATGCCAACGAGGTCCTTGGCAGCTACCGCCATGTGCCGCTGTGGATCCTGGGTCTGGTGGTCCCGCGCGATGTCTTTCCGCCCGAGGATCGCGACAAGGAGGCGCTTGCCGACGAGATTTCGGTGGCGTTTGCGATGGAGAACCTGTTTGTCGCCGCACGCGCCAAAGGCCTCGGCACCGTGCCGACGGTCTTCCACTGGTACAACGAACCGGCGCTTCGCTCGCTGGTCGGGCTTCCGGACGAAATCCGCATCCCCGTCATCACCCCATTGGGGTACCCGACCGCCTTTCCGGTTGGGCTCCCGCCCCGACTCAAGGAGCTCCGCCGCCCGTGGCGGACACTGGTCCACGACGAGATGTGGGGCACGACGCGAGGCTAGTACCGGACATGTACTCCTCAGCGATATCCGAGCGTAGACTCTGCCGTACTCGGGTGCCGTTGATCTCGTCGGCACTGCGATCGAGGCGCACTCCGCTCGATCCGGAGTTGGCGCTCGGATGCGCCGCGCCCGTCGCGAAACATGACAATCGCACCTCACCCGCCACTACGTGATCCGGCAGCATGCGACCCGCAGGCCGCGACCGACATCCTCGACACGTTATTCGGCGCCTTGAGCGCACGACCGCACAACGCGTCATGACCCATCCGACTGCCTCCACGATGCCTGTGACCGCTCGATGCCGCCACGCACCGACGGGTGCGCCCGCGTGAGCCCGACCCCGCCGGCCCAGAGTGGCGGCCCCGGCACGACCCCCGACGCGCCTGAACAACTGGGCCCAGAAAACGAGGCGCGGTCACGGCGTCTGCGTCGCCGGATGCGGGTGATCTACGACGTCCCCGTGCGGGGTCGAATGCGCACGGCGCTCATCGGTGTCCCGCTCCCGACCGGCGCACTCGAAGACGAGTTGCTGCCCAAGCGGCTCGCGCTTCCGGTCTTCGCCTCGGACGCATTATCTTCGGTGGCATACGCCACCGAAGCTGCCTTGCTGGTTCTGGTCGTGGCATCGGCGAGCTCCGCCAAGTACGTCGTTCCGGTGAGTATCGCCGTGGCGTTGTTGCTCGCGATCGTTGTGGCGTCCTATCGCCAAACGGTCCACGCATACCCGCAAGGCGGCGGCGCGTACGTTGTGGCGAGCGACCAATTGGGCGAGGTCCCCGGTCTGATCGCGGCGGCGTCGCTTCTGGTCGACTACGTGCTGACGGTCGCCGTATCGGTGGCAGCGGGCATTCTGGCAATCACATCGGCGCTGACGTGGCTATCGCCCTGGCTCCTGCCGATGTCCTTGGTCGCGGTCGGCGTGCTCGCAATGGTGAACTTGCGCGGCCTGCGCGAATCCGGCCGGGCATTCGCGCTTCCGACCTACGGATTTATCGTGCTGATGGCGATAACGATCATCATTGGTGCGATCCGCGATTTCACCGGCACCTTGCCCCACGCGGCGACGCCGTCGCCGGTGACCACCGGCACGGCCGCCACGATTGGCATCTTGGTGCTCTTGCGCGCATTCGCCTCGGGATGCAGCGCCCTGACCGGTGTCGAGGCGATCGCCAACGGCGTGCAGGCCTTCCGCCCCCCCCAACCCAAGAACGCCGCCACGACGCTTGGGCTCCTCGGTGTGATCGCGATCTTCTTGTTTATGGGCGTCACCTATCTGGCCTACGCCACGCACGCCATGCCCTCAGCGAGCGTCTCGGTACTCTCGCAGGTGGCCGCGGCGGTCTGGCATGGCCCCGCCGCCGGCAGGGTTGGCTACTACCTCGTGCAGATCTTCACCTTCGGCGTGCTGGTCTTGGCCGCAAACACCGCCTTCCAGGGGTTCCCGCGCCTGATCGGCATGATGGCCCAGGGTAACCATGCCCCGCGCCTGTTCCAGTACGTCGGCGACCGGTTGGTCTACTCCAACGGCGTCACGGCACTCGCCGCGATCTCGGGGCTGCTGCTGATCGGCTTTAACGCGAGCGTCGACAACCTGATCCACCTCTACCTGCTGGGGGTGTTCTTGGCGTTCACCCTCTCCCAAGTCGGAATGGTGCGGTTCTGGCTCCGCAAGCGCCACGAGGGGGCTCCCCTTCACGACCTGGCGCGCAAGATTGCCATCAACGCCACGGGGGCCATTGCCACGGGCGTAGTGCTGGTGATCATCCTCGGGACGAAGTTCTTCGAAGGCGCATGGATGGTGACCGTCACGATCCCGATCATCATTGCCTTTTCCATGGTCGTGCACCGGCACTATCGCCGAGTCGATCTCCTCAAACACGCCTCCCCCGGCGATGCTCCTGAACTGAGCGGCCCGCCGTGCGGGATCACGGTGTTGGTCGATCGACTTGACGAAGGTACCGCAGCCGCCGTGCAGGCCGCCCGGCTCATTGCCCGGGGCGCCCCCGTCACCGGACTGTTTGTCGGGAGCCGGCTCGACTGGGAACGCGTCTCTGGCGCATGGCGCCGCGACCACACGATCGACATTCCGTTGGCGCGAATCCCCCGACGCGACGGCGAAGGGGCCGACGGGGTGATCACCCACCTGCGCCGAATGGTCACTGACGACAGCAGCGATCTGTTGGTCGTGCTTCCCTGTCACAATCGTCGCGTTTCCCATGCGGCTTTTCGTACTTGGCGCCAGTATCGGCACCTGCGAACACGCCTGTTGCGCCAGCCAAAGATCGCCGTCGCCGAGATGCCGAAATCGATCAGCGGTGCCTGGTGGGAAGCCGATCACGTCATCAGCCTCGTCGCGATGGCAAAGACCAGCAAACCCTCGCTCCACGCCGCGGCCGTTGCCGTCGCGATCTCCGGCGACGACACCTCGGCCGTGCATGTCGCCGGCAGCGAGGACGCCGTCGCTCTCGCTGAAGAATGGCGCGATGCCGCACCGGTGCATCTGGAGATCATCGAGTCCCCCTACCGTGACCTCGGCGGGCCGCTGGCAAACGCCGTCCACGACATCACCGCCGCCGACAAGAGCGCGATCTGCCTGCTTGTCGTGCCGGAGATTGTCGTGGCCAAGTGGCGCTTCCTGCACAACCAGCGCACCGCACTGATCCGTCGTGCCCTCGTTGACCAAGAGCGCGCCGTGCTCGTAACGGTCCCGTACGCGATCTCGTAGGTGAGCAACGGCCCCGTGTGGGCGTGACGCGGTTCTGTGGCGGACCGCGACACCTCGCCTCCCGGCCGGCGTTGGTTCAATCCACGCCGCCGCGCATCGACGACAACCCACCAGGGGCCGCTTGACCTGGACGCCAACATCATCGAACATATGTTCGATGATTGTTGCGATCGCCCTCCCCCGTTTTCCCCTTCTTGTGGCGATGCTCGCCAATGGGATTGCGCTCGATACGCCTGCAGCGCTCGCACCCGTTTCGGGAGCGCCGCAGTTTGTCGGCATGTGCACCCAAGCAGCAGACGCACACGGTGTGCGCACCGGCCTGCGCGTGGGCGAAGCCCTCGCACGGTGCCCATCTCTTGTACTTGTGGCTCCCGACCCGGACGCCGTCGCCGAAGCGCATGAACGGGTCCTTGTTCGGCTCGAAGGTCTCGGAGCGGGCGTAGAGCCACGAGAACCTGGTCACGCGTGCTTTGACGACGCCGGGCTCACGCGACTCCATGGGGGCCGTGACAACATCCTACGCCGCGTCCGGGCGGTCCTTCCCGTCGGTGCCAACGGCCGTATTGGCGTCGCACCAACACGTTTTGCCGCACTACAAGCCGCCCGCCAAGCGCACCCGCGCACGCCACTGGTCATCGAGCACCAGGAGATCTGCGCATTCCTCGCACCACTCCCGGCTGGACGCCTGCCGATTGGCCCATCGCTTGTTCACACCCTCTGGGATGTCGGGATACGTACAATTGGTGCCGTGGCCGCACTTCCCCGCGCCGCTGCACTTGAGCGCATGGGGTTTGATGGAATCGACGCATGGCGCATCGCGCGCGGCGAGAGTGATGGCCCCATCTGCGCCCGTCAGCCACCGGAGCCACTTGAGGCACACTGCCGGTTTGATGAGCCGGTCGGCGTCCTTGGCACCATCGAGGTCGCCGCCCGGCTGCTCCTTGCCGAACTCGCCACCACGGCACGTCTGCGCGGAACATCGCTGCGCACCCTGCACCTCCGTGCTCGTCTTGCCGACGGCGGTTCGTGGACGCACAACATCGCGCTGCGCGAAGCATCAACCGATCCCGAGCGCCTGGCGCTTGCCGCACTTGCCTCGCTTGGTCAGATCGGCGCTCCAGTGTCGGAGCTTGCGATTCGCACCGACGCCTCTGGTGGGCACACCGCACGCCAACTCACCCTCGAGCGACCCGAACACACCGAACGCCAGCGACGGGCACGTGAGGCAATCTCGCAGATTCGCTCGGCACTCGGCGATGACGCCATCATGCACGCAATCGCACTCGAATCCTGGTCACACCTCCCCGAGCGGCAATGGGCACTGGTTCCTTACGACATCTCGCTGTCCCGCGCCCCGCACGAGTGATCTGCGCCCCCACCGGCGCTCCCCACGCCGTTGAGGTCATGGGGCATCGCCGCGGGGTCATCGCTATCCGCGATGAATGGATCGTCCAAGACCGTTGGTGGACCGACCAGCCGGTCGAGCGACACTTCTTCGAGCTCGTGATCGAGCCGGGGCGCGTAATCACGACGTTTTGTGATTTGCGCACCCACGAGTGGTACGCCTACGGAGAACCCCGTCGCCCCCACGAGACTCTCCGCGGTCTCGCCACCCGCGAGGGCTGACCCCTCATCCCGCGCGTCCGCGCGCTCCTGCGCGACAAACTCCACAACGCCCTCACGCGACATGGGTCGACCGAACAGGTACCCCTGACCGGCATCGCATCCCAGCGCCAACATCCGCTGGGCCTGCGCTGTTTCCTCAACCCCCTCCCCGACCACACGCAGGCCGAGCGCCTTGCCCATCCGGATCATCCCTTCGGTGATGAGCGCTTGGTTGGCATCCATCAACGCCCCCTGGACAAAACTCCTGTCGATCTTGATCCCGCTGATCGGCAGCGAATGCAGATAGGCCATTGAGGAGTAGCCGGTGCCGAAGTCATCGATTTCGACGCGAACGCCCAGCGCGCGCAACTGAGACAATTGCGCGCGTGCCATCTCGAGGTCTTTCACCACGGCCGTCTCGGTCACCTCAACGGTCAACCGTGAGGGGTCAATCTGCGCATTCGACAGCAGGCGCCGGATCATCCGCACCAGTCCGGGGCGTGTGACCTCTGACCCCGACAAATTCACCGATATCCCCAATGGTCGGGCGCACCGCTGATCCATCCAGTGGACATCGCCCAAGGCCCGGATCATCACCGCCGCATCGAGCATGAGCGCGGCACCCGTCGACTCGGCGATCCCCACAAACACCGGAGGCGGAATCTCACGTCCGTCCGGCATGGTCAGTCGCGCCAGCGCCTCAAAGCCTTCGATGCTGCCCGTCGCGAGATTCACGATCGGCTGATAGACGACGCGCAGCTGATTGTCGCGAATCACGCCCCGAAGATGGGTCAGGATCTCGAGGCGATTCTCCGATTTCGCGCGCATCCCGGGGTTGAAGACCCGCCAGGTGCTCCGGACCTCCTTCGCGCGATACAGGGCGGTATCCGCGTCGCGCAACAAGTCGACGGAGTTCATGTCACTGCGGGCTCGTGCGATCAAGACACCGACACTGGCGGTGACATTCACCTCGCTGGGGCCAACCTGGAACCGCTCAGACAGCAGCGCGACGACCCGAGCCGCCAGACCCTCGGCGTCGTGGCTGGAGATCGGGGGCGGACACACCACGACAAACTCATCGCCGCCCAGCCGCACGACGCGATCGGCGGACCGGACCCCTTGCAACAGCCGGGCTGCCACCAATCGCAACATCTCGTCGCCGGCCTGATGGCCGAGGTCGTCATTGATCATCTTGAAGCCGTCGAGGTCGATGTACAGCAGTGCGAAATGGCCGTCGCCGGCCTCGCCGGCGATCAGTTGATCGAGGTGCTCGACCAGCCAGGCACGGTTGTAGAGACCCGTGAGCTGATCACGCGTGGCCTGACGCCGCAACGTTTGGTGCGCGGCACGCGCCCGCGATTGGGCACGGCTGGCCTCCTGGAGCAGACGTGCCATCCGCAGGACGATGACGGCGCTCACCGCGAGCGTGACGACGTCTCCCGCCAACCCGAGCCGCGGAAGCCCGAGCGTCGGCGCGAACAATTCGAGGAATGCAGGCAGAGCCAGCGCAATCGCCAGAAAGACCAACCGCGCGACGTGGTCCTCGTGCGTCTCGCTCCGCGGGCTCGGCTCGTCCAGCTGCGTCGTCGCAGGATGAAGCGCTGCCGCGGCCGCCAGGAGGTATGCCATCGGGTAGACGACATTGCTTATCCCTACACCTGCCGAGGAGTACAAACCCCCCAACGCATACGCCACGTCGGCGATGTAGATCGCCGCGAAGCCTCCGGCCATGAGTGCCATCGGAGCCCCGCGCCGGCCCGGCGAGAGCAGGAACCACGCGATCCCCCCGAGCAGGGGAACATCCAGGACTGCGTAGAGGACTGCGAGCACGTTCGCCGCGCCGAGACCGCCCCGAAACACCCCGGGGGCGATGATCTCGACCTGTACGAGTATGGCCCCCAACGCAATCGTCAGCGCCAAGGCATCGAGGGCGGACGCCCGTGCCGCGCGACGACCACGCCCGATGACAAGCCTGACCAGACCGATCGACAACACGACGTATCCGAGGATGTAAAAGGGATCCGCCAGCGATGGCTGCGGCAGGGGTCCCGCGTAGAACAGGTCGTAGCCAAACCAACCCGTCTCGGCAATCCCCCAGCACGTATACCCCAACGCGATGAAGGTCCACGAGCGCCGGCC
>JADGPH010000255.1 GCA_017882555.1 Thermoleophilia bacterium | reverse complement strand
CACTCAGTTCTTACCCAAGAAGGCTTTCAACTGCGCCGCACTCGCGGCGCGATTGGTCACGACGTAGTCGATGCCGTTGATCATTGTCGGTGTTCCTGACAGGACCCAGTGATCCGCCTTGGGCTGGCTCAGGTTCATTTCCTGCCACCCGAACGCCGCAAGGTCCATGGTGCTCATATCGGTGGACAGCGTGCTCACCAGATCCGCGCCGTTCCAGGGGGCCTGCCACATCAGACTCGGTGAGATGATCTTGGACTTCAGCGCCGCCAGGAACACCTGCTGGCGCGCCTCACGCTGGAAATCGGTGTCACAGTCGCGGACGCGGACGTACTGAAGCGCGGTCTTGCCGTTCAGGGTGATCAGGCCGCGAGGGAAACTGACCCTGATGCCACCCGTATACGCGCAATTCTTGAGCGAGGTGGGGTTGTTGAGCGTGACGCCGCCGAGGCCGTTGACGATCTGGGTCAGACCTGCAAAGCCGACGACCACCACATGGTTGATCGGCAGCCCGGTGAACTGCTCAACGGTCGAGATGGCGCCCGCCTCGCCGCCAAAGAAGTACGCAGCGTTGATCTTCTGCCCCGCGTACTGACCGTTGTTGACCAGCGTGTCACGTGGGATCGACAGATATTTGATCTTGCCCGCATTCGGATCGACCCGCATGACCATTAGCGTGTCCGAGCGGGATGCTCCGTCTCCAGGCCGCGCATCCGCCCCGATGAACAGAATGTTTGTGGGGGTCGTCCACATCGAGCCACTGGCAGGCGTCAGGGCCTTGCGGGCCGCCGTCGTGATGCGGGCATTGGCCTGTGATACCGCGCTGTTGAGCGCGAGGTACCCTGCGATCCCCCAGGCCATTACCGCGATGAGCAACACCAGGACGATGCGCACCGTCCAGCCACGTGGGCCAAGTCCACGCAGTGACCACCAGCGGTGGTCGCTGGGCGCGCGCGGCGGGCCATCGTCGAACGCCGAGATCGCGGGCCGACCCCTGGGGGGCGATGGCGGTACGGTGGAGCCAACGCGTCGCTCGGGAGCGAGTGCGGTCGGTCCACGCCCCGGAGGATCTCCGGCGCGCGCCACCTCGCCCTCGGTCATGCGTCGCAGTTCCTCGATCCCTCCCGACGCAGATCCCGCATGTACGCGGAAGCGCCGATAGGGCTTCGTGGTGTTCGTGTTCATGCGTAGAGGATGGTATCGACCTACATGTGGGAGACGGTAATTCCCCGGCGGAGCGAAACGTGAGCACACCTACCACACGGGGATGCTTGACGATCGTCGCGACGCCAATTGGGAACTTGAGCGACATTTCGCCGCGGGCGCTCGAGACCCTGCGCGCCGCTGAGGTCATCGCATGCGAAGACACTCGACGCACCGGCCTGTTGCTGCATGCGCTAGGACTCAAGGTAGCGCTTGT
This sequence comes from Thermoleophilia bacterium, assembly GCA_017882555.1. GTDB lineage: Bacteria > Actinomycetota > Thermoleophilia > Miltoncostaeales > Miltoncostaeaceae > CAITWD01. Next base: position 3,713 of record JADGPH010000255.1, on the reverse strand, counting down.
CAGCCTGCATGCACACAATGAAGCCGCCCGCCTTCCCGAACTCTTAACACGGCTTGGGACCGGTGCGCGGATTGCGCTCGTCAGCGATGCCGGTATGCCGGGTGTCAGCGACCCCGGAGCGCGCCTGGTAAGTGCAGCCCACGACGCCGACATCCCGGTCGAGGTCGTTCCGGGGCCGAGCGCCGTGACCGCCGCGATCGCCGCCGCGGGTGCGCCCGCCGACAGATTCGTCTTTGCCGGATTCATGCCACGCAAGTCCGGTGAGCGCGCCGCGCTGCTGAATGGCCTCGATCAGCTGGGCTGGCCCGTGATCGCGTTCGAGAGCGCCCAGCGCTTGCCGGGCCTCCTGGCAGAGCTCGCCAGACGCGATCCCGACCGGCGCATGGCGATCTGCCGCGAGATCAGCAAGCTCTACGAACAGACCCAAGTCGGCTCGGTCGCGGAGCTGATGACGCGTACCACCGAGATTCCGATCAGGGGAGAGATCACGTTGGTGCTCTGGCCGCACTCGAGTGCCCGGCAGGCCGAGGCGGCCGCAGACCGCCTGGATGCGGTCATCGCCACCCTGCTCGACGCGGGACTCAGTCCTGGACAGGCGGCGGATGTGGCCGCACAAGTCGGCGCCGGGGCACGGAACGCCGCCTACCGCACCGCCCTCGCGGCCGCCAAACGGCGCACCATGTAGGCCGGGCGCCGAGGCGGTCCGCCCGCGGCGACGAGCTTGCTCAGCCGCGCCCAATCGCCCGCGACCAGTGCCCGGACGAGCGCCTCTTCGGGTGGGACGAGCACCACCGGGTCCCCACCGACGACCACCGTCCGCGACCACTCCGCGCTCAGCGCCTCATCGGGGTCGAGTCGCCACCCGAGCCCGGTGACAACGATTCCCGCGCTCAGATCGATCTCCACGCCACGCAGGGTCCGGATCGCCCGCACCGACGACCACCCACGGCCAGCGTCGGCTCCCAGGCTGCACCCCAGGGCGCGGGCCGCCCGCCCGGCGTGCTCAGCTGCCACTTCGACGTCGAGATCACGCGGTCGGGGTGATGCACCCTCCAGCGCACGCGCCGATGAGCCGCCGAGCATCCACGGCACCTCCGCCCGCGCGAGACGCGCGCTCACCGCACGCAAGACGGCCTGCAACCGCGGGGACAGGCACCCGTCTAGACTGTTCAATTCGTGAGCCAAAGTCGCTTCTACATCACTACGCCGATTTACTACGTCAACGCGGACCCACATGTCGGCCACGCGTACACGACGATCATGGCGGACATCTTCGCCCGCCATCATCGCCAACGGGGTGAAGAGGTGTTCTTCCTGACCGGCACCGACGAGCACGGCGCAAAGATCGCCCGCGCCGCCGAGGTCGCGGGACGCACACCGCAAGCCCATGCCGACGAACTCTCGGCCAAGTTCCGCGACCTCGGTCGCGAGCTCGACGCCAGCAACGACTTCTTTATTCGCACGACCGATCCCGAACACGTCGCCGAGGTCCAACGTCTGCTGGCGATCCTCCACGCGCGCGGCGACATCTACAAAGGCAGCTACGGCGGTTGGTACTGCACCCCGTGTGAGGCCTTCTACGTCGAGTCCGAACTCGGCGAGAACCGGACGTGCCCGATTCACGGCACACCCGTGGAGTGGCTCGAAGAGGACAACTGGTTCTTCCGTCTGTCGGCGTACCGCGACCGCCTGCTTGCCCACTTCGACGCGCACCCCGAGTGGGTCGTTCCGACCCCGCGGTACAACGAGGCGCGGCGGATGATCGAACAGGGCGTGGACGACCTCTCGATCTCACGTTCTCAGATCTCATGGGGCGTCCCGGTGCCGTGGGATCCCGACCAGGTCATCTACGTCTGGGTTGACGCCCTCTTTAACTATTGGACCGCGCTGAGCTACGGCGCCGGGGACGACGGAGCGCGTTTCTGGCCGCCCAACCTGCAGTTGATGGCCAAAGACATCCTCAAGTTCCACGCCGTGATCTGGCCCGCCCTGCTCATGGCTGCGGACCTCGAACTCCCTGAGCGGTTGGCGATTCACGGCTACGTGCTCAAGGGTGGCGAGAAGATGAGCAAGACCACCGGCAACCTCGTCGACCCGTTTCCGTTCATCGCGGACTACGGCATCGACGCGCTGCGCTACTACCTGAGCCGCGAGATCCGGTTTGGCGAGGATGGGACGTTTAGCGCAGAGGGCTTTGAGGCGCGCTACACGGGTGAGCTTGCCAATGAGCTGGGCAACCTGCTCAACCGCACCGTGAGCATGATCGACCGCTACCGCGACGGGGTCATCCCCAACGACCACGGCCGCGATGCGGATCTCGCCCGGGAGGTCGCCACGCGCCAGTCCGAGATCCGTGCCGCCTTCGATAACGCCGACGTGACGCGGGCGGTCGAAGCCGCTTGGGTGCTCGTGCGAGCCCTCAACCGTCTGGTCGAGCAGCGTGCACCGTGGGTGCTGGCCAAGGACCCCGACGCCGCCGCCGATCTCGATCAGGTGCTGTTCTCGCTGGCCGCGGGGCTCCAGTCGGTGCTGATCATGTTGTGGCCGATCATCCCGACCAGCGCCGAGCGGGCATTGGCATCTCTCGGCCACGACCCAACACAGGTGGGGCTGACACAGGCCGTCTGGGGCGCCGGAATCGCTGGGACGTCAGTGACGAGCGTGCCCCCACTGTTTCCGCGGGTGGAAGGACGCCCCGAGTAGTCGACACCCACGCGCACCTGGAATCCTGCGAAGGCGGGATCGCAGCGGTCGTCGCCGAAGCCACGGGGCACGGCGTCGAGCGCATCGTTGGGATCGGGATGGGTCGCGACTCGAGCCTGCGCACCATCGCGTTCGCCGAGCAGTACGACGCGGTCTGGGTGGCAATCGGAGTACACCCAAACGCCGCCGATACCTGGACCGACGACGACGCCGGATGGATCGCGGAGTTGGCGCGTCACCCACGGGTCGTGGCGATCGGTGAATGCGGCATGGACTTCTACCGCGATGCCGCGATGCCGGAGCAGCAGGAACGCGCATTTCGTGCCCAAATCGGGCTCGCACGCCAGACCGGGCTGCCGTTGGTGGTCCACACCCGCGACGCCGCCGAGGCCACCCTTGCGATCCTCCGCGAGGACGCGGTGGGGCTCGATGTGATCCTGCATTGCTTCTCGCTGGTCGACCACGTCGATGAGGTCATCGCGGCCGGCTGGTACGCGAGCTTTGCCGGTCCACTGACCTATAAACCTAACGATGCCTTGCGTGCCGCTGCGGCGCGCATACCCGCCAGCCGTATCCTCGTCGAGACCGACAGCCCCTACCTGGCGCCGGTACCGCGTCGGGGAAGACCCAATCAGCCTGCCTATGTCGCACACACCCTCGCCAGGCTGGCCGAGGTGCGCGGCATCGAGACCCCAACGTGTGATGAGCTCACAACTGCCAACGCCGCCCGCGTCTTCGGCTGGTAGCCCACACCCGACGGAGCGCGTTCGGGTCATTCGCCTGCTGGAGGCGTATGGGCTCACGCCCAACACCGAACTGGGCCAGCATTTTCTTGCGGACGAGAACCTCGTGGACCTGTCGCTGCGCGAGGTCGGTGTCACGGCCAGTGACGTGGCGCTGGAGGTCGGTGCCGGCGTCGGGGTCCTTACCCGCGCACTGGCCAGACGCGCCCGCTGGGTGCATGCGATCGAGATCGACCGACGCTTGGCACCCCTGCTGGCCGAAGTCTT
>JADGPH010000254.1 GCA_017882555.1 Thermoleophilia bacterium | reverse complement strand
TTCCCCCAGATGGTGCGGTGATCGAGGTGGAGTTGTCGGCGATGCGGGGCCAGGAGCGTGCGTTGGCCGGTGGTGGCATCCTGATCGACGATTGCTACAACGCGAATCCGGTGGCGATGCGGGCTGCTCTGCGGGATCTCGCTGAGCGGGGCGGGCGTCGGGTCGCGGTCCTTGGGGACATGATGGAGCTCGGCCCAGATGAGACGCGTTTTCATCGCGAAATCGGCGAATTCGTCGCCGAACTTGGCGTCGATGCCTTGGTGGCCGTCGGGTCGCGTGCCGCGAATTACGTCATCGGCGCAGTCGGGGTGCCAGCGGTGCAGTTTGTCGACAGCAGCGCGGCCGCGCGCGACATCGCCAACGTGCTCGAGCCGGGTGACACGGTACTCGTCAAGGGGTCTCGCTCGGTAGCGCTTGAACGCGTGTGCGAGGCGCTCGCCTGATGTCGCGGATTCTCATTGCCGCAATCGGCTCCGCGGCCTTGATGCTCTTTTTGGGACCAAAGTTCATCGAGTGGCTTCGGAACAACGAGGTCGGCCAGTTCGTGCGCCCGCAGGGGCTGATTCCGTCCGGACATGACGCCAAGCGGGGTACGCCTACGATGGGCGGCCTCCTGATCGTCGTGGCGACGGTTCTGCCGTTCCTGATCCTCTCCGGGCGCAGTACCGGCGCGATGCTGGTGATCTTCGTGACCCTGGCGTGCGGCGCGATCGGGTTTGTGGACGACTACCGCAAGATCGTCGCCAAGCGCTCGCTGGGTCTGGCGGCCCGTTGGCGCATGCTGGGCTTGGCGGGGATCTCATTGGTCCTCGCCATTGTGGCCGTACGCGTCGTGGGCATCTCGACCACGCTGGACCTCCAATTTATCGACGTCACCCTCTCGCTCGGACCGATCTTCTACTTCGTGGTGATCTTGGTCGTCGTCTCGGGGGCCGCAAACGCGGTGAATCTCACCGATGGCTTGGATGGCTTGGCAGCTGGGACCTGCGCGGTGGCTCTACTGGTCTATACGGGGATCGCGTTCGTGAGCGGCCAGCGAGATCTGGCGATGTTGTCGGCGACCCTGATGGGGTCGTGCGTGGGGTTCCTGTGGTTCAATTCGTTCCCAGCGCAGGTCTTCATGGGCGATACCGGCTCGTATGCGCTCGGCGGTGCGATTGCCGCGCTCGCTGTGGTGACCAAGACGGAGGTGCTGCTGATCATCATCGGGGCGGTGTTTGTCGCCGAAGCCCTGTCCGTGATGGTGCAAGTTGTGGTCTTTCGTCGCTACCGCCGCCGCGTGTTTCTCATGGCTCCGCTGCATCATCACTTTGAGATGGCCGGCTGGAGCGAGACGAAGATCATCGTGCGATTATGGCTCATCGCCTTGATTGTGGGGTCGATCGGCTTCACTTTGTACTTCCGCTCGGTGCACGGGTGAGCACCGCGCTGGTGGTCGGACTCGGTCGCTCGGGCGAGGCGGCCGCGGCGCTGCTCGTGCGTCGCGGATGGCGGGTCATCGCAGTGGATGTCAATCCGGTTGACGAACCGGAGCTGGTTGGGCTCGGCGTCGATGTGCGCGGAGCGTGCACGGATCCGGTGCCGGGTGTCGATCTGGTTGTCAAGAGCCCCGGCGTTCCCGCCGAGGCGGTGCAGGTGACCGCCGCGCGGGCAGCCGGTGCCGAGGTCATCAGCGAGATCGAGCTCGCGGCGCGCGAGTTGCCCAATCCGATCATCGGAATCACCGGCACCAACGGGAAGACCACGACCACGGAACTGATCGCACATCTCTTGCGTGCGGCCGGTCGTGAGGCGGTTGCGTGCGGGAATCAAGGCCTTCCGTTGGCGAGCCTTGTCGACGTGGTCGACCCGTCGACGTGGCTGGTGGTCGAGTGCTCGAGCTTTCAGCTTGAAGATGTCGAGCGATTCCACCCCCGCGCCGCGGTGGTGCTCAACGTGACGCCGGATCACCTGGACCGTCACAGTTCGATGGAGGCGTACCGCGCGGCCAAGTTGCGGATCTTCTCGGCCATGACCGCAGGTGATCTGGCGATTGCGCCGGAGGGCTGGACGATTCCCGGAGGAGCACGGCCGCGGGTGATCCGCGAGGGTGCCCGCCGCGGCCTCGACGACATCGCGTGGTCGGAGGCGGGACTTCATGTTGACGGGCTCGACTGGATCGCCGACTGGGACCAGATTCCTTTGCGGGGGCGTCACAATCGCGAGAACGTGATGGCTGCGGCGGCAATCGCCGCCCACGTCGCCCAGCTGTCGAGTCCCCAAATCGCCGCTGGCCTGCGCAGTTTCGCCGGCGTCGCACACCGGCTGGAGATCGTCGGCGAGATCGGCGGCGTGACATATGTCAATGATTCCAAGGCGACGAATGCCGACGCCGCGGCTGCCGCACTCGATGCCTATCCGGCGCGCGTACGCCTAATTGCCGGGGGCAAGCCGAAAGGCGCTTCCTTCACACCGCTTGCGGCGGCTGCACGCTCCGGGGTGCTGTGCGTGTACCTCATCGGTGCGGCGGCCAACGAGATCGGCGCGGCAATGGAGGCCGCGGGCGTACCGATCCAGCAGACCCACACACTTGCGGGTGCGGTTGCTGCCGCGGCCGCCGACGCCCAGCCGGGGGAAGTTGTGCTCCTCGCACCGGGATGCGCGAGCTTTGATCAGTTTGTGAGCTTCGAAGACCGCGGCGATCACTTTCGCGCGCTCGTGGACGATCTGCGCTCACGGGGCACCACGGCCTAGCACAGATCGCCGCTTCGACGCACGCGGCGCGTGCGGACTAGCGGTTGTGGTGCAGGCGATTCAGCGCCTGATCGACCCGCTCGGCGAGGTTGTGGCGGAACGCGGTCAATGCGTGCAGGAGGCCGGGCACGTCGCGCGCGTCGATCCATATCGGCGCGTCGGTGTCGCCGATGTAGCGGAGCTCAAAGAGTGTTTGGTCGTGCGCGTTCACCATGCGGACCGCGGGGTTCACGTGCACCGGAGCATCTGTAGGTTCGGCGCGCTCATCGAGCCAGATACCCACGTTGGATGGGAGACCGTCGGCCGAGAGCACCGACAGCGTCCACGCGTCTTCGCGCGCGAGGCGCTCTCTGGGATGTTGCTCGATCGCGTACCCATGCTCGACAAGGGCGCCCTCGACATACGACAGCGTGATCAAGATCATCGGGCTGGCGGTCTCCATCGCCTGATCGACCACCGACGAAACGGGGGTGTTGTCTGGGGGCTGGGCCATTCGCAGACGGATGCTTCGAGCAGTGCGCTTAGTCGGCTGCGTCGACCAGCGAGTGGAATGCGACCCCGGTCGACAGCTTCGGGTAGAAGTAGGTCGACTTCTGGGGCATCGTCTGCCCGGCATCTGACACGGCGGCTACCGCGTCTTTGGGCAGTGGTCGGATGATGATCGCCGCCGCGGCCTTGCCCGACGTGACCTCGCGGACGGCCTCGTGCGGGTCCTTGGTGTACCAGAGCGCCTCGCGCTGGGCGAGTGCAGCTTGGTCGTCGCCAAGATCGGGTATCAGGACCTCGCGCTCCAGTACGGCCACGTCCAAGCGCTCGCCCGGGGTGGCGTCGACCGTGAGCGTACCGGTCAGCAACGCAAACCCGTCGGGGCGCACCAGTCCGAGCGCGGGCGCATCCAGAGGGGCAGAATGGAGCGCGGCAAGCAGTTCGGCAAGGTCGGCGACTGGTCTGGCGTGCAGGCGGCTTCCCGCACCCTTGGGCCACTTCGCCAGCACACGATGGGTCGGCAGCACGACGAGCCCCGGGTCCTCGAGCGCGGTGAGGCCCATCAAGACGAAGTCGTAGGCGTGTTCGGCCAGGTCGTCGGGGTCCGCCGCGCGCTGTTCGGCCTGGTAGGCCAACGCGGTCTCGTAGCGATGGTGTCCGTCGGCGATCAGAATCCATTTGTCGGCCAACGTCTGCGCGATGCCGTCCAGGGCTGCCGGGTCGTCAACCCACCAGATGCGGTTTTCGACCGCGCCGTGGTCCGAGGTGAACGTCGCATCGGGGGCACGGTCGCCGAGATTGGCGCTCGCCCATCCGGCGGCCGTCGTGTCCGGGTAGAGGCCGAAAACCGGCGAGATGTGGGTGCGCACGGCTCGGTACAGACGCAGCCGATCCTCTTTCGGGCCGCTGTGGGTCCGCTCGTGCGGCCGGACGACCCGGGCGGAGTACGGCTCGAGCTTGACGGTCGCCAACAGCGTCTTGCGCTCCATGCGGTCGCCGTCGAGTACGAAGGTCTGCGTCCAGGCGACAAGGCCCGGTCGCTCTGGGCGCCCAAGCACCCCTATGGTCTGCCAGTCCGCGATGACTTGCCCAACGGCTTCATATGGCGGATCGGGCAACTCCAAGCGCACCGCGTTGTGCGGGCTACGGGCGAGCAGTGCCTCGCGTTCTTCGGGCGAGATCACGTCGTATGGCGGGGCGACGAGGTCACCAAGGCCACCGGCAGAGTCGCGGTACCGAAGTGCGGGAAAAGGTCGGACATCGGCCACGGGTCGCGATGCTACCAGCGCACCGGCCCGTCCGCCGAGCGGTCTAGCATGGGCTGTCCGGTGCTGGACGATCTGACACCCGAGCAACGCGCTGCGGTGACCCACTCAGGAGGGCCACTGTTGGTACTTGCGGGTGCCGGCGCGGGCAAGACCCGCGTCTTATGTCGACGTCTTGCGTGGCTGATCGATCAAGGCCATGAACCGAGCCGCGTCCTGGGCGTGACGTTCACCCGTCAAGCGGCCGAAGAACTGCGCGGGCGGGCCGAGGACCTGTTGGGTCGATCCCACGAGAGCCTGCGGGTTTCGACGCTCCATGCCTGGGCGCAAGACGTCGTGCGGCGGCATGGCGTCGACTACGGACTGGCACCTGGGTTGAACCCAGCCGACCAAGAGCTGCGCAAGATGATCGTGCTCGACAGGATCGCCGAACTCGATCTGCGCACACACCGGATTCGAGGTGATCTGGCGCGGCTTGTCGACCAGATGATCACGCGCATCGATCGGTGTCGGGACGAACTCGTGAGCTCGGTCGACTACGTATCCTGGGCCGAGGAAGCGGTCAAGTCCGCGTCAGGACGAGATCAGGAAGTTCGCGCCCGTCGGGAGTGGGAGTTCGCGCGGGTCTTTCGTGCTCACGATACCTGGCTCGCTGACGAAGGCCTCGAGGACTTTGGAATGTCGATTGTGCGGGCGCTTGATCTTGTGCGCACACACCACGATCGGCTCGAGGCAATTCGCCACGAGGTTCAGCACCTGCTCGTGGACGAGTTTCAAGACACCAACCACGCCCAAGCCGAGTTGATTTTCGCGGTCGCCGATCCTGCCGGAAGCGTGGTTGTCGTGGGCGATGACGACCAGGGGATATATCGCTTCCGGGGAGCGTCAGGCAAGAATCTGGCGGACTTTCGGCGACGGTTTCCCGAGACCAGGGAGGTCTGCCTCGAGCGCAACTACCGGTCGACGCAGGCGATTCTCGACGCCGCGGGCGCGGTCGTCGAACCGATCCCGAACCGCACTGCGAAACGTCTGGTGGCGCTCCCGGGGGTCACACGGCCTCTGCCACGGTTCTTGGAAGCACGCGATCCCGAGGCGCAAGCGCGCGGGATCGCAGATGAGGTCATCGCCTGTGCACGTGACGGAATTCCGTACCACGAGCAAGCGGTGTTGATGCGGGCCGTGCGGTTGGAGTCCGGCGTCATCGTGACGGCGTTTGAGCGGGCTGGGATCCCTCACCAGGTGCGCGGTGGGGTGGGGTTGATGGAGCGCCATGAGGTGCGCAGCGCGCTTGCGTGGCTGCGCGCGGCGGTCGACCCTACCGACGCGCTGGCGCACTTGCGGGCGATCGGCGATCCGGCCTGGGGGGTGCCGTGGACCCTGGCGGCCAACGTCGTTGCGTCGCATCGCGGCCAGCCGGTGGCGCAGGCTCTCTGCGACGCGGTCGCCGAGGCGGGCGGGAGTCCGGCCTTCGCGAACGTGTTATCCGACGTTGGGCGCGCGGCCGCCGACGGTAACGCCTGCGATGCGATCCGCTCGGTCATCGATCGCACGGGACTGCGTCGGGGCGCAATCGCGGTCGGTGGCGCCGAAGGGGCTTCGCGCCTCGCGGCCCTTGGGGCACTCGAACGACTCGTGGACGATCTGTCCACCACCCGGCCCAGCCTCGATGCCACCGGAGTCTCGGCGCTGTTGTCGCGGCTCGCTGATCTCGGCTACCGCGGTGATGCCGGTGCCCCGCTTGAGCGCGAGGGTGTGCAGGTGATGACCGTCCATCAAGCCAAGGGCCTCGAGTTTGACGCGGTGTACGTCGTCGGGATGACCCATCACTCCTGGCCTGGGCGTAATCGGCCGGGGCCGGATATTCCGGATGCCCTCCTGCCCGAGGCGCTTCCACGCGATGCCGATGCGCACGTCGCCGAATCACGGCGTCTGGCATATGTCGCCATGACTCGGGCGCGGACGCATCTGACCTTGAGCTGGGTGCGATCGTCCGCGACCGGGGTCCCGCAGTCCGCATCGAACTTTGTTGTTGAGGCCCTCGAGCACACACCTGGTGCCGAGTTGGAGGTCATCGACGCGGGGCCCTCGCGCGAGCAACTGGCCGCCGTCGGTGCGGCCCGGGCACGCTTCGAGCGCGCATCGATGCGCGCCGCCGAGCTGCTTGCAGCGGCGAGCGCGCCGGACGCCGATATCGACACCCAACTCACCGAAGCTGTGGCCGCACTCGTGCGTGCACGGGCGGCGGCCCTCGTGCCTGAACCCGAGACCGGCGCGCCGCCCGTGCCCGGGAGACGTCCACGTCCCGGGGTGATCGCATCGATCACCGCAATCGCGCGGTATCGCAAGTGCCCGCTGCAGTACCGATTTGCCCATATCGATCGGGTGCCGCCACGTCCTGACCCGTCACGTGAGGTTGGCACGGCGGCGCATGCCGCGCTCGAGGCGTTCTTTCGTCCCGGGGGTGAGCGCCGCGCGCCGGCCGTGCTCGTCGATCACTTTGCGACGGAGCTCACAACGGCTCGTGTTGCCGACAGCCCGCAAGGCCGGCACGCGCTGGCGGTGGCGCGCGACCGCTTTCCGACGCTCGTGGAACGCACGCGCCGCAGCGGCGTGGTGCCGGTGGCGGTTGAGCGTCCGTTCACCCTGCAGCTCGGTCCGCATCGGGTGCACGGACGGATCGACCGCGTCGATCGCCTACCCGGCGGCGGGTTTGGGCTTGTCGACTACAAGACCGGGTCTCCGCCCACGGCGGCCGCGGACGACGACGGGCGCATGGTCATGCGCCTCTACCTCGCTGGGGCACGCGATGCGTGGCGGGTTGAACCGCAGGTGGCAACCTTGGAGTACATCCTGGAGGGCGAAGATCGCCGGGAGAATCCCGAGGGCGCCGAAATTGCGCTGGCCATGGAGCAGGCGCACGCGACGCTCGACGAAATCTCTGCCGGTCGTTTTGAGCCTCGGCCGTCATGGTCCTGCCGAACCTGCGACTATCGGCTCCTATGCCCGGCTCTGGATCGATGAATGGTCTTGCCCAGCTCACTCCAGGAGCCCCGTTTGAAGGCGTCTTTGCGGTGCGGGAGGTGGATCGGCGCCTCTCGCGAGCCGGAAAGCCGTTCTTGTCGGTCGTGCTTTCCGACGCAACCGGTTCAGCCCGGGGTGTGATCTTCGATCAACCCGACTGGTTTGCCGAACGGCTGACGCTCGGTGCCCCAGTGCGGGTCGCGGGTCGGGCCGAGCAGCGCGGAGGCCGCCTGGAACTGTTGATCAGCCACGTGCGACCCGCCGACGAAGAGGTGGACGATGGGAACCTCGTTCCGCGAAGCCACCGTGATCCCGATGAGCTGTTCGGATTCGTGCTGCACCTTGCCGACGAGATCGGCGACCAGGGTCTGCGTCGGACGCTGGCGGTACTCACGGGCGATGATGAGTTCGCGGCCACCTGGCGGCAGGTACCGTGCACGCGCTCAGGGCATCACGCGTATGTCGGTGGCCTGATTGAGCACACGGTCGGCGTCGCGGCGCTGTGCCAGACGCTGTGTACATGGCATCCGCGCATCGACTCCGACCTGCTGGTGACCGCGGCGCTGGTACATGATCTCGGCTACACCCGCGCGTGGCGGGTCCGGGCGACCTTCGAGGCGACAGACGAAGGACGCATGCTCGGCCATGTGGCGCTTGGGCTCGAGATCGTGGCCGATGCTGCACGCCGGGCCGAACTCGACGAGCGGCGTCGGCTCGCGCTCCTGCACTGTGTGGCATGGCATCACGGTCCGCCCGCGCCGGCCGGCCCGAATCAGGCGAGCCCCGAGGCGCTCGCGTTGATGCGGCTGAATGCGGCCGAGGTAACGGTCAAATCGCGCCTGGAAGGGCCCGGGCCTGACGGGGCGGTCGTCTAGGCGATCGGTACGGATGGCGACGCCGTGGGTACGACACTGACCTACATGCGCGCACGAGCGCTCGCGTGTACCTCAGGAGACCAAGGGGCAGCGGTCCTCGGGCGTGCTACCCCAAAGTCGTACGGATCCGACCCAGCGTTCTCGCAACCGGATGTCGCGATGTACCCGTTTCGCGATCCAGCGATGTTCGTGGCCCGCGTGGCATGGGAGGCTTCGCTGCCGCCCGCCGCCGCCGCCGACCGGACCCTGACCGATGGCGGCGCAACGATCAAGAATGGCACCATCGCTGCGCCGAAGCTCGGGCGGATTCTGGAAACGAATACTGCGAACCCGGTGGCAGGCAACATTCCTGCGAGGGAAGAGGTTGCGTGGGCTCGCCGGCATCGAGCCGCCGCGTCTTACTCCGCGCGGCGGTGACGTTGTCGGATCGGCAATTCCGTTCGGGTTGGCCCTGCAGCCGACCGCCGCAGTCACCGCGATTCCCGTCGACGATCCCCCAAGGGCCCCTACCTTCGCCCAGGAGGGTGCCCCGACTGCCACGCCGGGATATTTGAGCATCGACGAGTACACCCTGTACACGACCACGCAGCTCGATCTCACCCCGTGGCGGGTCGCTTGCCTGGGGGCCGAGATCTCCGGATAAGCGACAACTCAGGGCTGACGGGACGTGGGCCGCCACGGGCAACGAACATGTCGAGCGATGAACTTGTCATCCGGTGGACGAGCCGGCTCTGCGCGGTGGCGCCTTCGTGAACGACGACGCGCGCGCATTCCAAGCGCAGCGGGGTCGCCCGGCGCGCCGCCGACAACGATGCGGCGCCGAATCGGGCATCAATGGCAATGTCCTCGGCGCGAATGACGCCGCGTGCGCGGCTTGTGCCGGGGGCGAGATCGGCCGCCGGGCCTTCGATGGATCGGTTTCTCCCGCGCATTGGGCGGTCACGTGGCGGTGGGCCGTGAAACTCGGTAAAGGCAATTGGATTTATGGTATAAGTGCGCGATCGATCGGCGCCTGCTGCGCTTGAACCGCCCCCGGATGGAAAGTGAAGACCATCGATGACCCCCGATTCGTCCATCGTCAACAGCGCACACACCGATGCGCCAACCGGTCGCTCGGGGACGTTGGACAACCCCGAGGTTCACGCGAACGTCCCCGGTCACGTCATTCCGATCCTCGAGCAGGAGTTCGACGACTTCGATACCGAGTCGGCGAAGTTCTTGCGGGGAGAGACTCCGGAGGCGGACTTCATTGGGTTCCGGCTGCGGCAGGGCGTTTACGGTCAGCGTCAGCCCGACGTCCAGATGGTGCGGGTCAAGATTCCGTTCGGGGGGATCAACCCGGAGCAGCTCGACATGTTTGCCGATGTGGTCGACCGGTGGGCGCCGCTGCGCAAGGGGCACATCACCACCCGACAGTGCATTCAGCTGCACCACGTGCCGCTGCCGGAACTCGCAAAGCTGATCCGTGAGATCTCCGCCGCGGGCCTGTCGTCGCGCGAGGGCTGTGGCAACACGGTTCGCAACGTGACCGGTGATCCCTGGGCCGGGGTCTGCCACGACGAGCTCTTTGACCCGACCCCGTATGCCGGTGCGTACGTGCGCTACTTCGTCCGCAACGACGTGTGCCAGCTCATGCCCCGCAAGTTCAAGACCGCGTTCACCGCGAGCGACGAGGACCGGGCGATCACCGGGATTCACGATGGCGGGTTCATTCCCCGCGTGCGCGAGATCGACGGCCAATCAGTGCGTGGATTTGAGATCCGGATCGGCGGCGGTACCTCGATCATGCCGCGGGTGGCCCCGACGCTCTATGAGTTCGTCGCTGCCGACGATGGCGAGTACCTGAAGGTCACCGAAGCGGTGCTGCGGATCTTCGATCGTCAGGACGAGCTGCGCAAGAACCGCGCCCGCGCCCGTATCAAGGTGTTGATCGACCGGATCGGCATGGATGCCTTCCGAGAGATGGTCGACGAGGAGCTCGCGGGCGACTGGGTTGCGGAGCGCGACTACGACATGGGCGCCCTGCTGTTCGTCCACGATGAGCAGGCCCGCGCGCCGGCGGTGCCGGACAACGTCGAGGGGCCGAGCGACAACGATCCTGATTACGATCGCTTTGTCGCGTCCAACGTACGCGCGCAGCGCCAAGCCGGGTTTTCGACGGTTGAGATCCGGATTCCCCGTGGAGATCTCACCCCAGAGCAGTTTCGCGGACTCGCTGCGATCATGCGCGAGTTCTCCGGAGGGTACGCGCGTACGACCGTGCAGCAGAACCTTGTCGTGCGTTGGGTGCGCGACGAAACGGTCTACGCGGTGTGGCGACGTCTGGTGGCGCTTGACTTGGGCACCGCCGGTGCGCGTGAGATCGACGACATCGTGTCGTGCCCGGGCACCGATAGCTGCAAGCTGGGCATCACCAGTTCGATGGGCTTGAATCGCGCAATTCAAGAATACGTCGAGCACATGG
>JADGPH010000253.1 GCA_017882555.1 Thermoleophilia bacterium | reverse complement strand
GCGAGGCCGGGCACCGTCGCACGAAAGAACGCGACAAAACGTCCGAGAAAGACCGCGGGGGCCCCATGGTCGCGGACAAAGTCCTGTGCGTGCTGCAAGCGGTGTTGATGGGCGCGCAACGGGCGCAGTTGCATCAAGCGGGACCCGAAGTGGTGACCCACCTCGTACCCCACCGAGTCACCGACGATCGCCGCAACGACGACGACCCCGATCATGATGCCCAGATTCACTGACCCTCGGCTTGCCAAGACCCCGCCGAGCACCGCGGCGGTCTCACCGGGGATCACGAACCCGGCAAACAGGGCGTCCTCGGCAAACACCAATCCGAACACCAGCAGGTACGCGACCACGCCACCGTGGCCCAGCAGAAGATGCTGAATCGGGTCGACAACCGCATGCTGAAACGGGCCGCCGATGTATTGATGGAACCAATGCACCGCATCGGAGCCTATCCCGACACGGCGCACCGCGCCGGCGGCTCGGCCCACCGATGGGGATCAGCGCTCAGGCCGACCGACGCGAACGTCGAACGCCTGCACTGCGCCGAGCGCTAGTCAGGGTCGCCCGCGGGGGGCTCATCCGGGGAGTTTGGTGCGTCCTCAATCTCGCTCGCCGCAATCTGGATCTCGACAAATACTTCCTTGCGGAACACCGAGACCTCACGCGGCGCTTGGATACCGATCCGCACCTTGTCCCCGATCACATCGAGGACCGAAATCTCGATGTTCTCGCCGATCATGATGCTCTGATGCTTTTTCCGAGTCAGCACCAACATGCCCAGAGGCCTCCTTGCGCTCTGCGTCCTGCGTCGATTCGCCAGACGCAGAGTAGTATGCACGGTCGGGCTCTCGCCTTACATGTACTAACGGGGGGAATTAATGCTGTACGGACGTCGCCTGGATCAGGCGTTGGAACATGTGGATGGCTCACGGTATGCATTGGTGCATGCCGTCTCAAAGCGCGCGCGGCAAATCACCCTCTGGCTGACTGCTGACCCCGCGGAACTGCGTGCGGAGTCCGCTCCGCCGCCCGCTGCGGGCGAGCTCATCACGCGCGACCCGGTGGCGCTGGCCGAAGCCGAGATCCTGGCGGGCGAAGTGATCGTGCACTGGGATCCAGAGGGTCACGACGATGTGCTCGAGGAGATCCCCACGGCGGTAGTTGACCCGCTCGAAGAGACGCTGCTGCTCGAGAGCCTGACCGAAGACGACGAGGAAGCCGAACTCGGGGTCGAAGACGACAGCGACCTCACCCCGGCACTCGCACAGGTCCTCGAGGGCGAGCCACCGACCGATGACACCGGCGACGAGGACGACGACACCGAGGACGACGACGAGGTCACCCTGGTCGCAGAGGAGCTCGTTGACGTCAGTCTCGAAGGTCTGGCCGAGCAGGAAGCCGAAGACGACGAGGAAGACGAGTCTTAAGCCCGCATCCGCCGCGCCCGTTGCCCCCGGGCCGATAGCGCCGATCACGTACCGCGCCCGGATGCGCGGTACGTACCGTTTTGGGCCCGATTCCGTGCTGTGACCCCCACGGTGACCACGCGTGCGAGCTGGCTCCACCGTACCGCAGACTCGAACGTACGTTCGCTATCATGCCCGTCCCATGGCGACCGCAGATGACATCGAAGCGTTTTGCTGCGTGCACCTGAGCGAGGCCGAAGCCGACCAGCTCGTTGGCTGGATTGCCTGGCGCACGCAGCGCAATCAAGCCCTCGCCGGTGCCGGCGAACCCCTCGAGCGCCTGCACCACGCCCTGGTATTTTGGCTCGACGACGGCCAACGCGCGCAATTGCTGGGATGGCTTGAGCGTCGTCGTCGCGGCGGCGAGTCGCTTGTGCCCAACTAGCATCGCCGATTACGACCGGACTCGCACACCGGACCCGTGACGCGGTACCCTCATGCGAACGGAGGTGTTGCTCATCGACGAGATCTGGATGGCTGAACTGCCGACTCCGTTCGGGAATATTGCCGTTGCAGCGACCCGGGCGGGCCTGATGCGGATCGCGTTCAGCGACGAGGACCGCAGCGACCTCCGACGCGAACTCGCGCCCATCGGCGTGCCCCGCGACGACCCCGACGCGCTCGCCCCAGCACTGAGCTGGCTACGTGCGGCCATCTCCAACGGCCCCTCCGGCCCACCACCGCCATGCGATCTGCGGCTCGTACAGACGACGTTCGCCCGTGACGTCCTCGCCGCGATCGACGATGTCCCGCCCGGTGAAACGATCAGCTACGCCGAACTCGCCTTCGCCGCAGGGCATCCGCGCGCCGTCCGCGCGGCGGCCCATGTCTGTGCGCGCAATCCGCTCCCAGTCGTGATCGGCTGCCACCGCATTGTCCGCAGCGACGGCACGATCGGGCGGTACCGCGGCGGAACGCCATTGAAGGCGCATCTCCTCTCGCTCGAGGCGGCGGGCCGACCTCTCTCGACCTCGGACAGCCACCGATAGCGACCGGCCGCGTGGCGTCGCACGCACGCTGGGCACGAATCCCGACAACCGCAATGTGCGACATTGCAGGGATGGGACAACGCGAGGTGACCTTCGCTGATCTTGGCCGGGATCCGGAGGCCGTCGCACGGAATCTGGTGACCTGGCAGCGTGGTGATCGCGACGAGGCGGTCAGCCAAACACTTGCCGCGAGTGCTCGCGAGACCCACGGCAAGGGCATGACGCTCTGGATCTGGACGGGGCACTTGCCCGACCAGACGCCCGTGTGGGCGCTGCCGGTGCTCGTTGCCCACGCGCGCGCGTTCTCTCCCCACGGACCCGCGCGGGTCCTGGTCGGCACGATCGGCGCCGCGATCGACGCCGGCGTAGACCCCGCGGCGCTCTACCTCCGCGACTGGAGCGGGTGGGTCGTGATCGAAACCCCGGGGGCGGATCCGGAGTTGGTGCTCCTGGCGATCTCCGAGCGTCTGGCCGACGCCGCGCGCGTCCGCCTCGCCCCCCTGCCACGCCCGGTCACCGGCGCCCGCGACCTCGACCTCGGGCGCCCGCGCGGGCGCAGCGGCTTGGCCGGATTGGCACGAGCCGTCGGGGCACACCCGGTCGAGGTCGCGATCGCCCTGGCGGCACACGGCCAATCGCTGGATATCGACGCGAACGATCCCGACATGATCCCCAATCTGCGCAACTGGGGCCTGTCCGGCGATCCGCTGCCGGACAAAGCCGACGACCAAGACTCGGTCCTCGGCATCGACGACGACCCGTGCCCACGTCGGCGTCATGCCCGTCGTGTCCTGCAGCGCCTGTTACGCATGGGCAAGGTGGGGGCGAACTACCACACCGCCGTCGACCACCTCTACCGTGGTGTCCCGGCCGATCAGCGCCACGACGCGATGGAGGTCGGCGAAGCGCTCATTCGCGCCGGACTCCTCGGCGAGAAGCCCAGCGTGGGCCAGCGTCATGTGTATCTCCGCCGCGAGGCCCTCGCGCAGATTCACGCGTTGATTGAACGCGGCGAGTCCACCGCACCAGCACTCAACGAACTGTGGACCGCCGCGCCGCCCAGACGCCGCTGACCGGCCTCTGGCAACGCCGTTACCCACGCCCGCGGCCCGGAGCATCGGTCGCCAGGCGCGCCATTCGCGCAAAGCCCGCATCCAGCGCGATCGCGGGATCCCAAGCGTCGGGATCGCCGGGCGCGAAGCGGCCGGCCAATTCGAAATACCAGTCGCTCGAGGTCCGATAGGCCCGCGTCAAGTCGGCAATCGTGAACGTAATCCCCAGCCGTCGGCGCAACTCGTCCATGACCGCGTCGGCCAGCTCGTTGCGCAGATCGCGCGAGGCCGACGTATCGACCGACATCCGGCGCAGCCCCTCCTCCCAGTCGAAGCGCGCCGCCGCGAACTCCGCGTCGCTACTGGTCATGGGTCGCCTCGGACACCGCGCAGCACCGGGTCGGCCAACGGAGATCCGTGCGATGGGCGATCCAATCGCCGATCGGGCTGCCCCCGATTGCCAGCGCAAACGCCAGGTGCGCGTGCAAGCACTTCACTCGGGCGGGATCGCCCGTCCCGCCGATGTTGAATCCCGAGTGGAGCGCGCGATGACGGGCGTTGGCCGCCAAGATGTGTCCGGTCATCATCGGATCCGACTCCAGGGCGCGAACCCCACCGGCTGCCTCAAGCCGACTGATTGCCTCTCCGAGCGCGCGACACGCCAGCCAGTAGCGCGTCGGAAATGGCCGCCCGTGAAGGTCGATCGGTTCGTTTTCCAACACGGCGGGCCCACTGCCGGGACACAACACCGCCACCGAATACCGCGTGAAGGGTGCGCGCCCGAGCAAGCGGGCCACGACCGCTGGGTCAGGAAGCCCCGTGGAGTCGGCGCAGGATGTCATTCAGGGACGGCCGCGATGACGAAGCCTTGGGTGTCGCAAAGTCGATGACAAATCCCAGTTCGCCCGGACGCAACATCCCGATCTCGCGTGCCCGCGTCTCCAAGATGGCCGGCTGCTTGAGCTGGTTGAGCGCACCCGCGAGTTCCGTGCGCTGCACCTGCAACGCGGTAAGCCCGACCTCCTCGGAGCGCAGCGTGCTCTTCTGCGACAGATACCCGCTGACCGGGCCGATGTAGCTCAGGCCAACCGCCGTAAACAGACCTGCAATGACAATCATGCGTGGTGAGGCCGTGGGAGAACTCCGAGGGCGCGCGTCGGCCCAGTCGGCCGCCATTAGGTTGTAGGTACGCGACCGGTCCCCGCGATCCTGCCCGCCCGCGCATAAACAGCACCCCAGATGCGTGGGCGGAATGTCCCGAACGCAGGGCGCTACCGCGCCAGGAAGGCGCCCGCCCCGGAATAGGTTGCCGCCGGACCGAGCAAGTCTTCGATCCGCAGAAGCTGGTTGTACTTGGCAACACGCTCACTGCGCGACGGAGCACCCGTCTTGATCTGTCCACATCCGGTCGCCACCGTGAGATCGGCAATAAACACATCTTCGGTCTCGCCAGACCGATGCGACACCATTGCCGCGAAGCCCGCCCGTGCCGCCAAATCCATCGTGGAAAGAGTCTCGGTCAGGGTGCCGATCTGATTGAGCTTGATCAAGATCGCATTGGCCGCGTGACGATCGATGCCCCTCTGCAGCCGATCGACGTTGGTCACAAACAGGTCATCACCCACCACCTGCACTCGATCGGCAATGCGCTGAGTCAACAGCTGCCAACCTTCCCAGTCTTCCTCGGCCATGCCATCTTCGATCGAGATGATCGGGTAGCGGTCACACAACTCGACCCAGTAGTCGCACAGCTCCACCGAGCTCAACACGCGACCCTCGCCGTCGAGGTGATACGCACCATCGCGCCAGAGCTCGGTCGCCGCCGGGTCCAGCGCGAGCGCAACCTCGCGCCCGGGTTGGTAGCCGGCCTGTTCGATGGCCTCGACGATAATGTCCAAGGCCTGCTGGTTGCTCTCGAGGTTGGGCGCAAATCCACCCTCATCACCCACCGCGGTTCCGAGGCCGCGGCCGTGCAGGACGCGCTTGAGTGTGTGGTAGACCTCGGCGCCCATCCGCAGCGCCTCGGCAAAGTTGCGTGCCCCGATGGGGGCCACCATGAACTCCTGCAGGTCGACCGAGTTATCGGCATGGACGCCGCCGTTGAGGATGTTCATAAATGGCACCGGGAGGCGGTGCGCACGGGCGCCACCCAAGTACCGGAACAGCGGCAGGCCCGCGTCGTGTGCGGCCGCTTGAGCAACCGCCAACGAGCAACCAAGAATCGCATTGGCCCCCAGCCGCCCCTTGTTGGGGGTGCCGTCGAGTTCGATCATCGTGCGATCGACCACCGCCTGATCCGTCGCTTCCAGGCCGATCAGGACGCCCGCCAACTCATCCTCGACATTGGCGACGGCCTTCAAGACGCCCTTGCCCGAAAAGACCCGCGCGTCGCCATCGCGGAGTTCCACGGCCTCGAATGCCCCGGTGCTCGCGCCGGACGGCACTGCCGCGCGGCCGGAGGCCCCACTCGCAAGGGTCATTTCGACCTCAACGGTCGGCTGACCGCGCGAGTCCAGGATCTGACGAGCATGAACGGCGGCGATCTGCGACATCGGCTCCCTCGCAATTGGCGTCCCTATACAGGCCGCACCAGTCTACGGACCCCACTGCGTGGCTGCAGGGAGCGGAGCAGCCCAACCCGCCCGAGCGAGTGCCATCTCCCCCGGGATCGCCGAGCCTGAGAATGGGCGGCGGCGATCAGGTGCAGGGAGGAAGCACGATGCGCAAGGTCGTCTGCCGGCCGTCGGCATGCGCCTCCGCCCGCCCGCCATGTGCCTCGGCGATCATGCGGACCATCAACAGGCCCAGCCGCGGGGCCAGCAGCGCCCGTGCATCACCGATATTCGCCGGCGCGCGACCATCCAACAGCGCCTCGAGGGTCGAGGAGTCCAGGGACATTCCGTGGTCGGACACCTCGATCGCAGCACCATCCGCGACGGGTCGCACCGCGCAGCTGACCGCGCGCTGCGGCGGCGAGAACATGATGGCGTGCTCGAGCAGGCAATCGACGGCGCGGCCGATCGTGGCACCATCGCCGTTGACCTCCGGACATGCAGCCAACGCCGTCTCGAGACGCACCCTCCGGGACACCGCAAATCTTGTCGCGCGCTCGACGCGGGCTTTGACGATGCCGGGTAATTCGATCACGGTGAGATGGCGGTAACTGCTCGGCAGTTGCGTGATCGTCACGAGATCGTCGACGAGGTCCGTCAGCCGCCGGGTATGGAAAACGGCGCATTCCAGCATGTGCTGTTGACCGGATCCGAGTGGGCCGCCGTCACCATCGATCAACAGCTCCAGATAGCCACTGACCGCGGTTGCCGGAGCCCGGAGTTCCTCGGCGGCGAGACGAACCAGATCGGCGCTCAGATTGGCGCTCTGACGGGTCGCGATGGCATGGGCCAGCGATGCGCGCGCTTCGGCAAGCTCTGCCTCCAAACGGACGATCCGGTCGGCATCGGCACGCGTCGCCCGAGCCCCGGGTGCCATGGATCCAAATGGCATGCGTTCCACACACCCGTTATCGGCGGGTCGCCCCAAAACCTTGTGCGCCCGGCGCGCATCGCGCCCTAGTCGTGCCCGACGGTCTCGTACCAGCCCAGTTGGGCCTCGGGATCGAGCGCCTCGAACCGCTCGCCGGCCGCTGCCGCCGCCGCGGCCGCGCGCTCGACGCGCCGCCGAAAACGCTGGGCGGTACCCCGCAAGGCAACCTCCGGATCGGCCGAGAGATGGCGTGCGACGGCCACCGCAGCGAACAGGACATCACCCAGTTCCTCGGGACCCGGGTCCTGAGCGAGTTCGGTCACCTCTTCACCAAGCGCCGCAAGGGCACTCGCCAGATCCGCGTACGTGAAGCCGACGGCGGCGGCCCGCTTCTGTGCCTTGGTCGCAAACGCCAGCGCCGGAAGCCCCGGCGGCAGATCATGGAAGACGCCCTGATCGGCGCGCTCGGAGCGCTTGCTGGCCTCCCATAGGTCCAACACGCGGGCCGCATCTTCGGCATGGGTGTCCCCGTAGACATGGGGATGGCGACCGATCAGCTTGTCGGCTTGCCCCGTGGCGATTGTGCCGAGATCCCCGTGCGCCTGCTCCTCCAGCAGCTGCGCCAGAAAGACCGACTGAAATAGCAGATCACCGACCTCGTCCAGCTGCTTGGCCGGATCACCCGAGGCGACCGCATCGGCGACCTCAAAGGCCTCCTCGATGGTGTACGGCACGATTGACGGGATCGTTTGCTCGCGATCCCATGGGCACTCACGCCGCAAGCGCGCACCGACCTTCACCAACCGCGCGACCTGCGCGCCAATGGCTCGCTCGCGCAACCGCTCGCGCGACGGCACCGTCACCGCGCGCGGCAACAGCTGGGCCAGACGGTACGCCTCGGGGTCGGCTGCCGCGACGACCGCGTCTTCGGGCAGCGCGTCGAGTGCGCCGAGCGGAAAATGGGCAATTCCCACCAGCGCGGACATCACCTCCACGTCACGGTCCGCGACGTACACGCGGGTCGCCGCACGCAAGGCCTCGAGCGCTGCGGCCGGGACGGACTCGGGGTCGCCCGGACCAAGACCTACGACTCGCATCACCCGGGGGTCGTTGCTCCGGGGGTGGTCGCTCCGGTAGTCGTCGCTGGTGGCGCCAGGCTCGCCGAGGCGTACCTGGTTCGGGCGTTCCAATAGGCCAACGTGCTCGACACCCACGCTTGGTACACGCTCTGGCGCTTTGTGGTCAGCTGGCTCTTGACGATGCCCGGTATCGCCTGCGCTACGGAGGTGTGATGGGCCGGAATGATCTTGGTCACGTAGATGATGTGCCAGCCGTATTGCGAGTGCACCGGCTGGGAGATCTGTCCGGCCTTGAGTGCGAATGCCACCTTGGAAAACGGCGCGACCACTTCAGTCGCCGTGATGGTCCCGAGGTTCCCGCCTTGCGCCTTGCTCCCGGTATCAGTGCTGTACTTCGCGGCGAGCTTGGCGAAGTTCTGCGGCGTAACCTGAGCCCGAATCGTCTTGGCTTGCGCCTCGGTCTTGACCAGGATGTGCGCCACGACGCGTGTCTGGGGCAGGTTGAACTGCGACGGGTTTGCGGCGTAGTACGCCTGGGCATCGGCGGCGGTGAAGGTCGCGCCGTGCTGGACATTGGTTTGGATCTTCTGCTGCTGCAAGCCCGCCTTGATCTGCGCCCGCGCCTCAGCCAACGTGAAATTCAAGCGGGTCAAGTATTGGAGGAGCTTCGC
>JADGPH010000252.1 GCA_017882555.1 Thermoleophilia bacterium | reverse complement strand
CCGTATCGGCAATCTCCGCCGCGACTCGCCGGCCCGCCGCCACAACGGACTGCATGTCGGCGCCCTCGACAACGATTCGCACCAGGTGCCCGAATGGTGGCATCAGATACTGCTTGCGGCGCTCGATTTCGCCGTCGAGAAACTGTTCGACGGCGAGATGCGACGCCAACTGGATGGCACGGGACCCCGGCTCCCAGGCTTGCACGATCACCGTCGAGTGCTCGCCGCGCCGACCGGCGCGACCCGCCGTTTGGACGATCAGATCAAACGCACGCTCCTCGGCCCGAAAGTCGGCGTGACGCAAGCCGGCATCGGCATCGAGAACGGCCGCGACCGTGACCTCTGGCAGATCGTGACCCTTGGCGACCATCTGCGTCCCGAGCAGAATCGCGGCTCCGGGCCGTGCGAACTCCGCGAGCAGAGTGGCCACCGAGCCACGTGCAGCGGTCGAGGAGGCGTCCAGCCGTACCAAGCGCGTGTTGGGCACGATCCGCGTTAGCGCGTGTTCCAGCCCCTGCGTCCCGACGCCACCCCGCATCAACTCACTCGCCCCGCAACGCGGACAGATGGTTGGTACCGATGCTTCGTACCCACAGTGATGACAGCTCAGCCGTGGTGGGTCGCGATGCTGCACAAGCGAGACGTCGCACGATGGACACGTCGCCAGCCACCCACACGCACGACACAACGCCATCAGCGAAAACCCACGGCGATTGAGGAGCAGAACCGCCTTGTTACCACGGTCGGCAGCGTCACGCAGCGCGCGTGCCAAGGGCGCCGAAATCGGGCCCGGGCCTTGGGTCCGCATGTCCACGATCCGCACGCCGGGCGGCTGTGATCCATCGGCACGGGTCCGCAGTTGAATCCGCTCCAGGGCATACCAGGTCTCCGGGCGCGGTGTGGCGGTGCCGTAGACCACCAACGCCCGCGCGTCGCGACCGCGCCGGTAGGCCACCTGGCGGGCGTCATAGCGCGGGCTGGAATCCTGTTTATAGGAGGCGTCGTGCTCCTCGTCGACGACCACAAGCCCCAGATTGCGCACCGGTGCGAAAACCGCACTGCGTGCCCCGACCACGACGTCGGCAACGCCATCTCGGAGTCGCGCGTCGGCACTGGCGCGCTCGGCCACCGACATGTTCGAGTGCCACACCTCGACGCCGGGGCCCAGACGCGCCCGCAGACGCGAGAGCAGTTGTGGTGTCAAGCTGATCTCCGGGACGAGCACGATCGCCCCTTTCCCCATGGCCCGCACCGCATCGAGCGCACGCAGGTACACCTCGGTCTTGCCGGACCCGGTGACCCCGTGCAGCAGCAGCGCGTCCGGAGCATCGGTCGCGAGCGCGCCCGCAATGCGCTCGGTCGCAATCTGCTGGTCTGGGGTGAGGACCTGCGGCGCGGCCGGCACGGGCATCCCGAGGCCGTGGACATCGGTCTGCTCGGGCGTCTCGGCATCGAGGCTGATGAGCCGCGCGCCGGCCATCCGGCGTAGGGTCGCCATCGTGGTTCCGGCGAGCCGCACGAGCTCTGCGGCGGCGATGGGCTGGCCCGCGGGAATCGCGTCCATGATCTGGCACTGACGCGCGGTCGGCGCCTGGACCTGCCCACCCCGTCGCACCACCAGGTGCGGGGCCGGCCCGCGGGCCGGGACGGCAAGGCGCCAGCTTCCGTCGGCGCCACGGCGCACGGCGCCCTCGGCCCCGGGTGGCACGACCAGGCGCAGGCACGCCGCCACGGGCGCCGCGTAGTAGCGGGCCACCCACATGGCCAGATCCAGGAGGTGCTCAGGGATTGTGGCCGTGTCGACGCGACCCGCGACGGCCACCAGGCGACCGGTGTGGGTGGGCCCTTGCAGCCCAACCACGACCCCGACAACCCGTCGCGGTCCCAGCGGGCATGCCACCAGCGACCCACGCTCGATCTCGGTGACCAGCTCGGGCGGGATGCGGTAATCGAGCTGGCGATCGAGCGCTCGCGTGTCGACGAGCAGGTGGACCTGCGCGCACGGCCCGGGATCTGCACCCCCGGTGTCATCCGCCCCGAGGGGCGGATGCCTCACGCGGGAGTCATTCAGTTAGCCGCGTGCCTCGTTGCCGATGGCCGTGGACTCCCATGTGAATCCAGGCAGTTCACGACCAAAGTGGCCGTAGGCAGCGGTCTGCTGATACACCGGTCGACGCAAATCGAGGCGCTCAACAATCGCCGCCGGACGCAGATCGAAATTCTCGCGGACCCACTGTTCGATCTGCTCCACCGGGCGCGTCTCGGTTCCGAAGGTCTCCACCAGTACCGACACCGGGCGCGCGACGCCGATGGCGTAGGCCACCTGGACCTCGCAGCGGGCGGCAAACCCGGCGGCAACGACGTTCTTGGCCACCCAACGCGCGGCGTACGCGGCCGAGCGGTCGACCTTGCTCGGATCCTTACCGGAAAAGGCGCCGCCACCGTGGCGGGCCATCCCACCGTATGTGTCGACGATAATCTTGCGACCCGTCAAGCCGGCGTCCCCCATCGGACCGCCGATCACAAACATGCCCGTCGGGTTCACATAAAAGCGGATGTCGTCGTTCCAGTATCCGTATTCCTCGAGCACGGGTCGGATCACCTCGTTGATCATGTCCAACTCCAGCTCGCCCCGGTCGATGTCCGGAGCATGCTGGGTCGAGACCACCACCGTGTCGACGCCGACGGGACGTCCGTTCTGATAGCGAATGGTGACCTGGGTCTTCCCATCGGGCCGCAGGTACGGGAGCTCGCCGGAGTGGCGCACCGCGGCCAGGCGTTCGGAGATGCGGTGCGCGAGGGTAATCGGCACCGGCATCAACTGCGGGGTCTCATCGGTGGCGTAGCCAAACATCAGACCCTGGTCGCCGGCCCCCTGCAGGTCATACGGATCGACAGACGAACCGACTCGCGCCTCATGGGCCGTGTTGACACCTTGCGCAATATCGGGGCTCTGGCGATCCAACGCGACCAAGATCGCGCAGGTCGCGGCGTCAAATCCAATGTCGCTCGAGGTGTAGCCCACCTGGGCAATGATCGCCCGAACGACGTCGGGGATATCGATCCGCGCCGTAGTGCTGACCTCACCGGCAACAACGACCTGGCCAGTGGTCACCAAGGTCTCACACGCCACGCGCCCGGCGTGATCCTCGGCGAGAATCGCATCGAGGACGCCATCAGAGATTTGATCAGCCAGCTTGTCGGGATGCCCCTCGGTGACAGACTCAGACGTAAACAGGTATTCGCTCATGCACCAGACCCTTGTGGACGATCACTCAGTGGCGAGGATACCAATGTTGCCGGGAGGATCATGTTTCTGTCTGCGGCGGTCGACGCCCAGCACGTCGGCGTGCCCGGGCGCGACGACCACGCTTACTGCTCGGTTGCGGGGGCCCGCGACATCAGATCGCGCATGCACTCGGCCACCGGTTTGCCCGCGACCGCGGCGGCCACCTCTTGGCTGATCGGAAGCTCGACCCCGACACGCTCGGCGAGTTCCAGCAGTCGTTCGACGCTCCAGAGCCCCTCCGCCACCTGTCCGAGCCGCGCCTCAGCGTCCGTGCTGGACAAGCCCGTGGCGATAAGCTCCCCGACACGGCGATTGCGTGAATGCGCACTCGTACAGGTCCCCACGAGGTCACCCATGCCGGCCAGCCCCCGAAAGGTCGCGTCGTGTGCCCCATATGCCCGGCCGAGTCGGGTCATCTCCGCGAGCCCACGGGTGATCAGGCTGGCTTTGGCGTTGTCGCCAAACCCGAGCCCGTCTGCCATCCCCGCCGCAATCGCGATCACATTCTTGGCGGCCGCGCACAGCTCAACACCCACCAGATCGTCATTGAGATACACCCGAAAGTCGGGGCCGTTGAGCAGTCCCTGTAACCGCACACCGAGTTCGAGATCGCCCGCGACGACGGCGGCGGTTGGTTGACGCTCGGCGACCTCCTCGGCGTGATTCGGCCCCGAGAGCACCGCGAAGGGAGTGCCGTCGCCAAGGGCGTCCCGCCAGAGTCCCGACAAGCGCCTGCCCGTCGAGGGGTCGAGCCCCTTGGTCAGCGAGACAACCGCGGTGCCTGGGGAAATCTGCACGGCGACAGTGCCCGCGATGCTGGCCGCCACCCGACTCGGGATGGCCAACGCCACCAAGTCAACGTCGGCGAGCACCGATGGCTGATCGGCGGCGGCCACCGCGATGCCCTCTGGGATACGCACCCCAGGCAGATACGACGGGTTCACGCGGTCGCGTGCGATCCGCGCGGCATGCTCACGCGTGTGGCAGACCAACCGGACCGTGGCACCATGGCGTGCGCAGAGCAGCGCAAACGCAGTCCCCCACGAGCCACCGCCGAGTACGGCAACCGATCGTATGGGTGTCGGTATGCTCATCCGCCGCGGTCGCGCACCTGCAGGATGATCGGCACTCCGTCGAGATCGAAGCGCCGCCGCAACTGGTTCTCCAGCCAGAAGCCGTAGTCGCGGGTAATCAGCGAACGATCGTTGACGTCCAAGCGCAAGGTCGGGGGCGATGAGTCGATCTGCACCAGATACCGCAGCGACAGTCGACGCTTGCCGTTGCGCGGCCCCGGACGAGCCTCGGCAAGTTCCCGAATCGCGGTATTCAGATTGTGGGTGGTGATGCGGGACCGACGGCGCTCGTAGAGCCGCAAGGCGGCCGGCACCAACCGGTGCAGCCCTTCACCCGAGGTGGCCGAGCACACCTCCACGAGGGGCCGTTGACGGGACTTGGCCCGCAGTTCGCCGGTAATCGCATCGAGTTCGGGTTGTGCCAGGTCCCACTTGTTCATGACCACGAGCGTCGCACAGCGCGCCCGGGCCGCAGAGTCGACCGCACGCAGATCGGCATCGGTCAGGCCTTCGGTGGCGTCACAGATGACCAGTGCCACGTCGCTGCGTTCGGCGGCCTGAATCGCCCGGATTTGGCTGTAGTGCTCAACGTCGTCGCGCATCCGTCCGCGTTTGCGCAGCCCGGCGGTGTCGGTCAGCACTATCTCGCGGCCCTGATACTCGAACATCGTGTCGATCGGATCACGGGTTGTTCCGGGACGGTCGTGCACGATCACGCGGTTCTCGCCCAGGATCGCATTCACGATCGAACTCTTGCCAACATTCGAACGGCCCATAATGCACAGGGCCGGCACGCCTTCCTGGCGCGGCAAGATGATCTCCGGTTCGGGCAGCGCCGCCACGACGACATCAAGCAGATCGCCGATGCCGAGGCCGTGCTGGGCCGAGACGGGCACGACCTCTCCGAGGCCGAGGCCCCAGAGCCCCTGCGCAAGGAGTTCGGTCTCACGACGCTCACACTTGTTGGCGATCACGATCACGGGCACCCGCGCGGTGCGAAGGTAATCGGCCACCTCCAAGTCGCCCGAGGTCGGGGCGGTGGTTGCGTCGACGACAAACAGCACAAGATCCGCGTCGGCGATCGCCTGCCGGGCCTGCTCGGCGACCTGACGCCCGATCGGGGTGGGGTCGTCGGCGTCGATACCACCGGTATCAATGATCTGAAACTCACGCCCACCCCACTCGGTCCCTGCTTGGCGCCGGTCGCGCGTGACCCCGGGGACGGGGTCAATCACGGCATCGCGACGGCCGGTCAGGCGGTTAAACAGGGTGGACTTCCCGACGTTCGGATACCCCACCACCGCGACGATCGGCTGGTTCGTCGCCAATTTGGGGGCGGTCGGATTCCGCAGCCGCTTGCCGGGAACTCGATGGGCACGTTCCGGGGAGTCGCTCATCGGGCCTCCTCGCGGGACGATGGCGCAGCATCAGACAACAGCGCACCGATCGCCGCCATCATGCGATCGGCAGCCATCTGGCTGCGCTCCCCGCGTGGTCCGGTAGTCAGATCCGACAGGTCCAAAGGTCCTCCGATAATGATCCGCGCCGGTCCGAAGCGCCGATTTGAGCCCGAGATCGCGATCGGTATCACTTGGGTGCCCTCGACAAGTCCGAGCGCGCCCGCGCCCGGCCACGCGGGCCCGAGCTGTCCATCTTTGAAGCGCGTGCCCTCGGGAAACATGAGAAGCGCTCCGCCTTGCCCGAGAATATCGCGCGCCGTGCGGATCGCGGCGCGGTCGGCGCCACCGCGATCCACCGGGAATGCTCCGGTCCGACCCAGCAATTTCGCCACCAAAGAGTTGGCGAACAACTCCCGCTTGGCCATAAAGTAGATGCGGCGGCGACCCGATAACGCATACCCGATCATCGGAGGGTCCCACATCGAGATGTGATTCGCCACGAAGAGGGTGGGTCCGGCGGCGGGAATGTTGCCCTCACCATGCCAACGCAACCGAAGGATCACCCGCAAGATCGGTGCCAACAGCACGCGGGCAATCCACCATTCGACCGGATGGATCCGCACCTCGGTCGCGTCGCTCATGGTCGGGCCCCCGTCGAAACTTCGGCCACCCACGCGACGATGGTCTCGACAACCTGATCGACGCTCAGCTCCGAGGTGTCGAGATGGACCGCATCCTCGGCGGCTCGCAATGGGCTCGTCGCACGGGTCGTGTCCTGGTGGTCGCGCTGCTCGATGGCCGCCTGCACGTCCGCCAACGGCTCAGGCTTCCCCCGTGCGCCAAGTTCCGCACAGCGCCGGCGCCCCCGCTCTGCCGCCGAGGCGGTCAAGAAGACCTTGAGCTCGGCAGCAGGCCAGACCGTCGTGCCGACATCGCGCCCGTCGCAGACCCACGATCCGTGGGCCATGACCTCGCGCTGGATAGCTGTCACCACCGATCGCACCCCGGGGTGGGCGGCGACCGCCGAGACCTGCGCTGTCACCTCCGCGGTCCGAATCGCCTCGGTCACGTCCTGCCCATCGACCTCGATCGCGAGTCCTCCCGGCGTCGGACGCATCCGCATCACGTGGGCGCGGGCGAGTTCGGCCAAACGGTCGCCGTCGGTGCTTGCAACCCCATCGCGCACCGCCAGGTAGGTCACCGCTCGGTACATGGCCCCCGTGTCCAGATATCCCATCCCGAGCCGTGCGGCGACCCCACGCGCCACCGTGCTCTTGCCCGCACCGGCCGGTCCGTCGATCGCGACGATCACACCCCAGCCCCAAGCGCCCGCAGGTCCGCGGCAAATCCCGGATACGACACGGCCGCCGCCTCGAATCCGGCGACGATCACCCCGTCCCGGCTGGCAAGACCTGCAATCGCACCCAGCATCGCAAAGCGGTGATCGTGCCCCGCATCCATGCTGCCGCCGGGAATATGAGTTCCGCCGGTCACCGAGAATCCGTCAGGCAACTCCTCGGCCTGGACTCCCATGCCGCGCAGCGCCCGCACGAGCGCAATGATCCGGTCGCTCTCCTTGACCCGCAGCTCCTGTGCCCCTCGCACCGTCGTCGTGCCACGCGCGACGGCCGCCAGCAGCCCCACCAGGGGCAACTCATCGATCATCGACGGCACCTCCTCAGGGGCGATCTCGGTGGCGTTGACGTGGTCCGTGCGGCGCACGACGATCTCACCGCACGGCTCACCGGCAACATCGGGACCCACGGTGACCTGAACCGCGACGCCCATCCGGCGCATGACCTCCAGCAGTCCGGTGCGCAATGGGTTCAAGTTGACACCGGTCAGGCGCACCTCGGGGTCACCCAACAGGGCACCCGCCACAAGATGGAACGCCGCCGAGGAGAAGTCGCCCGGCACCCGAAGATCGGGCAACGACAAACCCTCAACGGGCCCGCGAACTCCGACTGCACCGTCCGCGTACATCACGGGAACGCCCGCGGCAGCGAGCATGCGTTCGGTGTGATCACGCGAGGTCACCGGTTCGGAGACCCACGTCTCGCCATCGGCAAACAGCCCCGCCAGCAGGATGCAGCTTTTGACCTGGGCGCTGGCGACCTCAAGATCGTGGCGCATCCCACGCAACGGGACACCACCCGACACCACCAGGGGCGGAAGCCCGCCCGGCGAGGTAAAGACGGCTGCGCCCATGCGCCGCAACGGCGTGGCGATACGCCCCATCGGTCGACGCCGCAGGGAGTCGTCGCCATCGAGGATGACGTGATCTGCGCGCGATCCGACGAGCAGCCCGGGCAGCAAGCGCATCAAGGTCCCGGCATTCATGCAGTCGATTGCGGGGCTCGGCAACAGCCCGCGCAGTCCGCGCCCGCGGATCTCCACGCGACCGCCCAAGTGCCCTTCGACGGGCACGCGACATGCCTCGACGGCGCTCAATGTAGCGCCAGTGTCAGCGGAATCCAGCGGTGATTCGACAGTGACGACACGATCGGAGACCGCCGCCAGCAGCAGCGCGCGGTGCGTGATCGACTTGTCGCTGGGAACCTGCAACGTCCCCGAGAGCACCGCAACGGGCGTCGAACGAAGTGTGGTCATTGGCGCGAGACTATCCGACCGCGACTACGTCGCCGACACGCGATGCGCGCGGATGCGGACCGGTCAGCAAGCGCGAGCCGTTGGTGCGCAGCCAGGCCCGCTCGATGCGATGGGTGGGCCAGTAGCTCGCGACACACTCCCAATAGTCGGACGAGTGATCCATATGCGCCAAATGCACCAACTCATGGACCATCACGTAGGCAGCAACCTCCGGGGGCGCCATCACGAGCCGCCAATTGATCGAGATGGTTTTGTTCGCCGAGGCACTGCCCCAGCGTGAACGCTGCGCGCGCACCGCCAACCGCGCTGGCGCGACCCCGATCTGCGGCGCCCAGAGTTCCATCAACTGCGCAAAGTGCTCGCGAGCGACGCCCCGATACCACATCTCGATCTGTGAATCGATCGCGGCTCCACGTGCGACGACCACGCGATCACCGACCCGCCGGGGGCTGCGCACCGCACCGGCCTCAACGTTCAGCCAACAACCCAGGAACGGGATCTGATCACCGATCGCGATCGGCGGTGCAAGGTCGGCCCGGGCGCGCTCCAAGGCACCTGTCAACCAGACTCCCTGGCTCTCGACGAACGCGGTGATCCGAGCTACGGGCATGCGCGGAGGCGCGGTCACGACGACCTCACCGACGCGTACACGCATCGTCACCCGACGCGCGCGAGTGCTGCGATTGATCCGGAAGCTGACGAGTTGGCTGCCCAGGGCGATCTCATGCACGCCCCCAATATGGCGTGCGGTCCGGCGCGACGCCCTAATCGTCGGTCGGAATCGACCGCGCGACCTGCAGAGCGACCTGGTCGCCGTCGTCCATGCGCTGCACCTGCACGCCGAAGGCGTGCGTCGGGGTCTGCCAAACCACCGTGACAAACATGCGCCGCCCCCGCAATACGCCCTCCCACCCGTTGATCTCCATCGGTGTCGCAAGCGGGCCACCGGGGTCAAGATTCGCCAACGGCGCCACGGTTTGGCGCACGAGCACGCGTTGATCGCCGGGTCCGGTCCAGGTCAGGATCACCGCCATCGGACCGAACGGGTACGAAGGATCCGGCTCGACGCGCGGGCGCGAGCGCGCAAAGCCGGCGGGAATCCACTCCGGCAAGAGGATCTCGTACCCCACCTCAAAGGTGGCCTGTTCCAGATCCTCCAACCACCGCCCGTGCCCGATGCCTGCCGCCATGCCGTGGCCCGAACCAAGGCGACCGCTCACCGGGCCGCCAAAGGTCTCAAGCTCCGCCATGCCCGACCGATCTAGGCGCCCAACCGGCTCGTCGCCCGGCCCGATGGCATCCACGGCCAACAGCAGTGCCTGTGGCGAGATCCGAATCACGACCAAGCCCTCAGGGCCGGCGGGGGCCGTCGCGACCGACGATTCTTCGGCGATCAGCGGGAGCGCAGCATTCGCCTCGGGTGTCAGACGCCCGACGAATAGCTGATCGACGGTCTGGTCAGCATCACGCAAGTGGATGACCGCACCGATCAGCGGACGCCAACGACTGGGCACGCCCGGCGGACAGGAGGTGCGGGCCCGCACCTCTCCGGTGTCGGGATCGACCCATGCAACGCGCACCCGCGTCGGCGGACCGACGATCGAGACGGCCACCCACCACGGACCCGACTCCGGGGCGATCGCCGCCACGACGGGGTGCTCAAGAATCTGCTCAAGGCGTGGAATCGGCGCGTCCATCGCCGCTCATCATCGCGCAGACCGTCCTTAAATAGCGAGCCATGAACGCCCGCTCCGCCCGGCACGGCGACCGCAGGCATGATCATCTAGCGTGCAGATGTCATGACCCATGCCCTCGAGATCGACCCACAGCCGTTCGTCCTCGCGCGCGACGACACGACCCTGGCGGCCGAACGCGTCGGAACCGGGGCCGCGATTCTCTTGTTGCACGGCCTTACCGCAACGCGGCGCTACGTCTTGCATGGATCGACGGCGCTCGCGCGCGGTGGCCGGACGCTGATCAGCTACGACGCCCGTGGGCACGGAGCCTCCACCCCGGCCATCGACCCACATCGATACGGGTATGACGTGCTTGGCGACGACGCACGGGCGGTGTGTGCGGCCGCCGACCTCGACCGGGTCAGTCTGGTTGGTCAATCGATGGGGTCGGCGACGGCGATCAACGTCGCGCTGCGATACCCCGAACTCGTCGAAGCGCTCGTGATCATCACGCCCGCCCACCGCGGCGCGCCGAGCCCAAACCTCGCCCATTGGGATGCGCTGGCCGAGGGCCTGGAGCAGGGTGGCGTGGATGGCTTTCTGGCGGCCTATGGCGCGCCACGGGTCCCCCCAAACATGAGTGAGACCGTGCGGATCGTGATGCGGCAACGCCTTGAGCGTCACCTCTATCCCACCGGGGTTGCTGCCGCCCTGCGGGCAATCCCGCGCTCGGCGGCCTTCGCAGGACTCGCGGCCCTGGAGGCGATTCGCGCGCCGACGCTCATCGTGGCCAGCCGCGACGAGATGGACCCCGACCACCCGATCGCCGTTGCCCAGGAGTACGCCGCACGCATCCCTCGGGCCGAGTTTGTCGTCGAAGACCCTGGCCAGAGTCCGCTCGCCTGGCGCGGCGGGAGTCTGTCGCGGATCATCGGGGCGTTTCTGGACCGACAGACGCCCGGCGCAGGAGTGCGGTTGTCCGGCTAGACCGGGCTCGCATCGGCGTGAAAGCCCAGCGCGGCGATCCTCTCAACGGCCGCGGTGGCCACCGCGCCACCCGCGACGCGCACGACGAACTCGCCCACACCCCCGGGTGGTCCCGGACGCAGCACCAGATCGGCGATGTTGATGTGGCCGTGCCCGAGGGCCGTAGTGATCTCCGACACCGCGCCCGGGCGATCGGGGATGCCGACGACGATCTCCCACGGCTCGGCCATCGGGTCATCGGGGCCCCGATCGGCACGCAATCGACGCCGTCCCGCAGCAGCACCCGCGACAAACTCAACGAGCCGCTCATGATCGCCGTCGATAATGGCCTGCTCGACCCATGCGAGCCGCGCACGATAGTCGTGCATCGCCGCGACGACCGCATCGCGATTGGCGATCAAGATGTCGGCCCACATCGGCGGGTTTGCCCCGGCAACGCGGGTCAGGTCGTCGAACGACGGCCCCGCCGAGCGTAGTGCCTCGCGCCCCCCCGGCGTTGTCGCGGCGGCCTGATGGATCAGCGCGGCCGCCAGGACGTGGGGGAGGTGGCTGACGAGGGCCATCAAGCGATCGTGGACCTCGGCATCGATCGCCGCAGGGTGTGCGCCGGTGGCCGAGATCACCGCATAGACCCGCTCGTACAGATCCGGTCGGGCTTCGACGGTCGGGGTGAGAAACCAAGTCGCTCCGCGGTAGAGATCCTCGCGGGCCGCCGCGACCCCCGAGACCTCCCCCCCGCACACCGGGTGCCCACCGATAAACCGCGCGCGCTCACCGGCGCTCAATGCGTCGATTACGACGCGCTTGGCCGACCCCAGGTCCGAGACCACACAATCGCGGGGCGCGACGGCCAGCACCTCTCGCGCCACCTGGGCGACAAGCCCGAGCGGTGCTGCCACAAACACGCATGCCACATCGCGAACGGCTTCGGCGACCGACCCGGCAATCTGGGTGATCGCACCAAGCTCACGAGCCTGGGCCAGCGCCTCCGAATTGGGGTCGAAGCCAACGACCTGCTCGGCACCCGCGGCACGCAGCGCGAGCCCCAGCGACCCGCCCATGAGCCCGATCCCCACAATGGCGATCGGGCCAGGGATCGGACGCATGGAGTTCGTCAGCTCTACGCGCCGACGACGACAGGCTCAGAGCCCGCCATGATCTTGCCCATGAGGTCCACGCAACGCTTCACGTCGGCCACCCAAGCCGCAAACGTGTCGGCGTAGAGGGCCTGCGGACCGTCGCACAACGCGGTCTCAGGTGTCGGGTGCACCTCGACGATCAGCCCGTCGGCTCCGGCCACCACGGCCGCTCGGGCCATCGGCAGGATCCAATCGCGCCGGCCGGCGGCGTGCGAGGGGTCGACGATGACCGGCAGACCCGATAGCGACTTGACAACCGGGACAGCCGAGATGTCGAGCGTCGAACGGTAGGCGGTCTCAAATGTTCGGATGCCGCGCTCACACAGGATCACGCGCTCGTTGCCTTCTCGGGCGATGTACTCGGCCGACAACAACCACTCTTCGATGGTGGCCGACAGACCGCGCTTGAGAAGTACGGCGACCCCCGTCTTGCCGACCTCTTTGAGCAGATCGAAGTTCTGCATGTTGCGGGCCCCGAGCTGGATGACGTCGGCGACCTCGAGGACGTCCTCGATCTGCCGGACGTCCATGACCTCGGTGACGACCGGCAACCCGGTCATCTCGCGAGCCTCAGCGAGGATCTCAAGGGCCTCGCGACCGAGCCCTTGGAAACTGTAGGGCGAGGTGCGCGGCTTGTAGGCGCCGCCACGCAACAGCGCCGCACCCGCGTCACGCACGACCTTCGCTGTCGTCAGCGTTTGCTCACGCGATTCGACCGTGCACGGACCGGCGATCAGGCAGAAATTCTCGCCTCCGATCTTGCGCCCGGCGATCTCGATCGTGGCGTCCGGGCCGCGGAAGTCACGCGAGACGAGCTTGTAGGGCTTGAGAATCGGCACGACCCGCTCGACACCCGGTTCGCCCTCGAGCTGCATGCTAGCGACCAACTCGCGATCGTCGCCGATCGCCCCGATCACCGTGACAAACTCGCCGCGCGAGGCGTGCGCCGTCGCACCGGCCCGCTCGATCCGTTCGATGACGTGGGCGATCTGCTCATCAGTCGCCCCCTGTTTCATCACGATCATCATGGCTTTGGGATGTCCTTTTTTGGTGTCGACCGGTGCTGCAAGTGGTTAGGCGGGCGCGGAACGCCCGAGAATCACGGCGAGCGCTCCGAGAAACGCATCGTTTTCGATCGGTGTGCCGAGAGACACCCGCAACGAACCTGGGCATCCCAACACAGCACCGTCCCGGACGATAACCCCTGCAGCGAGCAAGCGCTCGTGGACTCCGTCCGCATCTGGCGCAACCAGTATGAAGTTCGCCTGGCTCGGCGTAAAGCGTACTCCCATCGCGGTGAGGGCCGCCGCAACGCGCGCCCGTTCGGAGATGGTTTCCTGAATCCGGCGGTCAAGGGCGACCGGGTGGCGCAGGCTCTCCAAGGCCGCGGCTTGGGCGAGTGTCGAGGTGTTGAAGGGCTGCCGCACACGGTCGATCGCGGCGATCCACTCAGGACTGCCCATCCCATACCCCACGCGCAGGCCACACAAGCCGTGGGCCTTGGAAAACGTCCGCAACAGCAGCAGGTTTGGACGGTGGCGAGCCTGACTCAGTGGCCGACCGCGATCGGCTTCGCTCACGAAATCGTAGTACGCTTCGTCAAGCAGGATCGGCAGATCGGCGGGCACCGTATCCAGGAACGCCTCGACCACCGGTGCCGCAAGATATCCCCCGGTGGGGTTATTGGGGCTGCACAAGATCACCAAGCGCGTTCGCTCATCGATCGCGGCTGCCATTGCGGCCAGATCATTGCGCCCGTGATCATCTAGCGGCACGGCAATCGCCTCCGCCCCGGCGGCGGCAGCGAGATGCCGATAGAGCCCAAACGACGGCGCGGGGTGGACCAGCGTGGTACCGGGATCAAGCAGCGCTTGGCCGGCAAGCAGCAGTAGATCGCATGAGCCGTTGCCGATCACGACCTGCGCGAACTCGATGCCGTGGAGATCGGCGATCTCGCGGCGCAGCGCCCGAGCCGCCCCGTCCGGGTACCGATTGAGCCCCGCGCTGCCCTGACGCACGACCTGCTGCACCTCCTCGAGCGGCGCATATGGGCTCTCGTTCGAGGCGAGCTTGATCGCCGCGTCGAGTCCGTAGCGGGCCAGCACGTCGGCTGTTGTCAGACCCGGCTCGTAGTACGGAATTGCCGCGAGGCGTGAAGAGATAATCAACGACATCGTCGCCGAGTCTACGAGACCGTGTGCGCCGGCGGCCCGCCGCCTCGGCCACGCGCCCTCCGTGCACCGCACCCGATGTGCTTGCGGCCGCCGCCTCGGGTAATTATTGTCAAATTGACATGAGGAGTCTCCTGGAATTACGTCATCTTGACGTAAACGACGTCAGATCCCACGGCCTCGGCGATCCGGTGGTCATCGTGGGAAGCGGTCTCGCGGGGCTTCTGGTCGCTTTGCGGGCGGCGCCTCACCGTCCGGTGGTCCTCGTCACCAAGACGGCGCTCGGTGAGGGCAATAGCATCCATGCCCAGGGCGGAATCGCAGCGGCCATGGGCCCCGATGATCACATCGGTGCCCATTTCAAGGACACCCTCGAGGCCGGAGCCGGACTCTGTGATCCGGGAATCGTTGCGGAAGCCGTCGCCAAGGGCCCGGAGAGCATCGCAATCCTCCAAGCCCTGGGAGTGCCGTTTGACCGCGATGGCGCACGGCTTGCGCTCGGACGCGAAGGGGCGCATTCGGCCGACCGCATCGTGCACGCCGGCGGCGATTCCACGGGCGCTCGGATCATCGAGGCGCTCCGCGAAGCCGTGCGCCTGGACCCGCGGATCGAGGTGCGCGAGTACACCCGGGTCCGGGATATCCGAATGCGCGACGGCCGCGTAGGCGGAGTCCTTACCGAAGGACCGGCGGGTGAGCTCGGATCCATAACCGCGCACGCGGTCGTACTGGCGACCGGTGGGGCAGGTCACCTGTTCTCGCGTACCACCAACCCCTCGACCGCCACCGGCGACGGTGTGGCACTTGCCGCGCACGCCGGCGCCGCGGTCGCTGATCTTGAGATGGTCCAGTTCCACCCCACCGCGCTCGCCATCGGCGGATCTCCCTTGCCCTTGATCAGCGAAGCCGTCCGCGGCGAAGGCGGGTACCTGCGCGATCCGGACGGCCGGCGATTCATGCTCGACGAGCACCCGTTGGCCGAACTCGGCCCACGGGATGTGGTCGCC
Source organism: Thermoleophilia bacterium (assembly GCA_017882555.1). Lineage (GTDB taxonomy): Bacteria > Actinomycetota > Thermoleophilia > Miltoncostaeales > Miltoncostaeaceae > CAITWD01. The sequence goes on along the minus strand of JADGPH010000252.1, from coordinate 659 downwards.
CGCGCGGTCGCGCGGACCGCACGTGCGACCGGTGGAGAGGTCACCCTTGACCTGACCCATCTGGTCCCGGACTGGGTCCACGAGCGCTTCCCCACCGTCTCGAGGGTCTGCGCGGACGTCGGCCTCGATCTCGCACGCGATCTGATCCCGATCACGCCCGCGGCGCACTACGCCATCGGCGGTGTGGTCGCCGACCTCTCCGGCCGCACGACCCTGGTCGGGCTCTACGCGATCGGGGAATGCGCCGCGACCGGGCTCCATGGCGCCAACCGGTTGGCGTCCAACAGCCTGTTGGAAGCGGCGGTCATGGCCGCGCGCTGTGCCGATGATCTCGCCTCCAAGGGCCGCGACTGGTGGGCGTGCGACCCGGTCGCGCTGCCACGGCGGACAGCGGCAACGTCCACCGACGACACCGAGAGCATCCCCACGTTGATGTGGGCGACGATGGGGCTCGAGCGTGATGAGGACACCATGCGACGCGCCCTTGCCGCGCTCGAGGGTCGCCGCGAGCCCGCGGACTCCGACACGCGCAACGAACTGACCCTGGCCCGTCTGTCGCTCATGGCGGCACGCCATCGCGCCGAGAGCCGCGGGGCGCATTACCGCAGCGATCGGCCGATCTCGCGCCCCGAATGGGCCCACCGCGTTGCTTGGCTGGG
>JADGPH010000251.1 GCA_017882555.1 Thermoleophilia bacterium | reverse complement strand
TAGGTCAGCACGGGCAGGACGAAGGTCTCGGTGTCCCAGAAGGTGTGCCCGTCATAGCCGGGCCCGGTGAGGCCCTTGGCGGGGATGGCCCGTCGCTCCGCACGCGCTCCAGCTTGGAGAACGTGGAACAGGGCGAAGCGCACGGCCTGCTGGATCTCTTCATCGCCGTCGACCTCGACGTCGGCCCGCGTCCAGAACTCGTCCAGGTACGTCCGTTGCTCGGCAAGCAGGCCATCCCACGAGGTCTGATGAGCGGCGGCAAGGGCGGCATCGACCTGATCGCGCACGGCCGGGCTGGACCGCACCGCTGACCAGCCGTACGTGACGAACTTGACCAGGCGCAGCCGCTCCCCTGGCGCCAGTAACGCACTTATCGTCACCCGGCCCAGGTCATCGAAACTCTCGGACAGTATCTCGACGGTGGGCGGCCCCTCGATGATGTGGTCCATGGCCGCTGCCATCACCAGCCCGCTGCGTTCGGTGCGGTGAAGCAGCTCGGCCCGGGCACCCTCACACGCATGCGATTGCGAGCGCCAGGGCGTGTCGAGCACGCTCGATGCTCGCGGATCGCCATTGGTCAGGGGCAGGGGCTCGTTGGTGACCAGCTCGGACTGGATGACCAATCGCACCGGGCCATCGACGGCCTCGACCGCATACTCAATGGCAGCTACCGAGCGCTGCACAAGCGATACCACTCGGGTCGAGGTCACCCGGATCCTACGATCGGCCGGCGAGGACCACTCGACCTGACGGCGCAGCACGCCGGCCCGAAAGTCGAGGACGCGCTCGTGGCGGTGTAGCTCGCCGTAGCGAACGTCGAAGGGCTCGTCGTCGACCAACAGACGGATCAGCTTGCCGTTGGTCACATTGACCACGACCTGGTCGGCGTCGGGGTAGGCAAAGCCCGCCTCCGCGTACTCCAGCGGGCGCAGCTCGTAGACCCCATTCAGGTACGACCCGGGCAGGCCGTGGGGGTCGCCCTCGTCGAGGCTCGCGCGCCAGCCGATGTGGCCGTTGGAGAGCGCGAACACCGACTCGGTCTGCGCCAGGATGTCGAGGTCGAGCTCCGACTCCCGCAGACACCAGGGCTCACTGCCGAAGGCAGGGTGCTGGATCACGAGGGCGCCACGGGCTCAGCCATCAGGGGTTCGGGAGTGTTCGCTGCGACCCGCCGCCCTCAGCGGCGAGCGAGGCGGCGCCCGCTCTCGCTCTCGGGCGGCGTGTAGTTCATCTCGAAGTGGTGGTAGAGAGTGGACTCGTCCGCCTGCGAGAGCTCCTCGCCGTGCATCGCGATGTCGGGGGCGGAACGGACCTGGCCTTTGGTCACGACGACCCGCAGATCGTCCGGACCGACCTGAGCTCCTCCCAGTGGCACGAAGGTAAGGTGCCGGCCGATAAGGCCTTCCTTGACCGTGGCGAATTGCGGCTCGTCCGTCTCGACGTCGACGTACACGTCGTGCAGCTTGCCGATCGTCTCGCCGTTGCAGTCGACTAGCAGCTTGCCGCGCCAGTCGGTGACATTCCAGCGCGCCTGCGCTTGATCGTCGGACATCTCAACCTCCCCAGTTTCCCGGGCCCAACGGTATCAACGAAATGGGCCGAGGGGCACCCGCCAGCCGACGATCACGCCGGAGTCACCGGCACAGTCGTCCCGCGGTGCGCGGGCCGTGCCGGGCCGTGGCGCCGCCCGCCAATCACCAGGAGGCGCGTCAACGCATGGTCGCCGCGATGTTGGCGGTGCACGGCGGACCGCCCCGTCAACGAATGGCGCGCACCTTGTTGTTCCGCGGCTCATGGGTGAGTTCGGCCAGGCCGAGTGCCTCGAGCAGTGGTGGGAGGTACATTCCGAATCGGCCGCGATAGCCGTTGCGCAGGCCGTACCAGCCCCTGACGGGGTTGTCCGGTGATCGTCCCCATGCCTCAACGGTGCCATCGGCAGCGGGCTTCTTCTCATCCGCCGCACCGAGCGCGACCCAATCGCCCTGCTCGATGAGCCACGCGTAGAGGTCGTCAACCGCCTGGAGGTGATATTTGAGCGTTGTCGAGCCAACCTGACACACCCAGACAGGCGGATCGGCCTGCGCGTCTGTGTACATGGTGTATTCGGAGGCACCCGGTGGGGTCTTGAGCACCCACGGGTCTTCCTTGGTCCCAGCAGCCATCGTCAGCCTCCATCCTCAGTCGCCGCCATACGAAGCGGCTGTTGATCCTCATTGAATACGTGCGCAACCGCGTCGCGCACAGACCTGCGTGCAATCACGACGAGCAAGTCGGTAACTGTTCGGTCACTCACCCGGGGTCCTTCTCGGAGTTGGCGCCGATGGGTTCGGTCTCCACCGGAGCCCGTTGTTCGGCCTCGACGCAGAACGTGAACATGCGATCGGCATCAATCCTGGCGTACACCGCCTCCGCATCCAGGAATGCCACCCATTCGGGTCCGTATCGCGGCACGTACACCTCCAGGAGCGCCCGTCGGAAGCCGGCCTCTTCGGCGCTTTGCACGTCGACGGGCACCGCTCGCCCATGCACGGTCACCGCGAGATGCTCACCGGGAAGGTGGGTCGCGCTCACATAGGGTCGGCTCCGAAGGTGGCGGAACTTAGCCGAGTCCGGTGCCGATCCAAAGTAGAACGCACCGCGATAGAACACGCCGTCGACTGGCGCCACCAGTGGACGACCGTCAGCGGTGACCGTGGCCAGAGCCAGCAAGGACATCCCCGTCAGGCGAGAGCACACCTCACTCGCGTTCAGCCGACGCTCCGGCGTGATGACGCGGCGCAGGTGCGCGCCTGCGGTCGCCGCGCTCCGATCGAGAAGCGCCTGGAGGATCGCGAGGTCGTCGGAGGTCTCATACACCGTCGCTCCAATCGATGAGTCGACGATGTCAACGGTATCCAATTCGCGCACCCGGTGATCGACGCGATGAGGCGAGCTCACGTTCGGCACCATCCGGCCAACCTGACAACGGGGCAATTACCGATGTCCGATTCGACTGAACGCCCATAGAATGGCCCCATGGACGTGGGGGGAGCCGTATGCATCGTCACCGGCGCCTCATCTGGGATCGGCGAAGCGACCGCTCGGCGACTCACTGATGAAGGTGCCACGGTCGTCCTGGCCGCGCGGCGGGCCGACCGGCT